>NZ_LZMJ01000035.1:0-53126 GCF_001665495.1 Rhodococcus sp. 852002-51564_SCH6189132-a | reverse complement strand
GGCGGGCCCCGCGGCCTGGCGCCTGCGCCTGGCCCCGGGGGGGGCCCCCCCCCCCGGTTTTCTCTTGGGGGCCCCCCTCACAACCCCCCCGGGGGGGGGGGTTTTCCCCGCGCGGGCCGTCGGTTCGTTCGGGACGAGTACTACATCACACGCAGGCCGGGGACTGCAGCTGCGCCATGTTGATGACGATGGAGCACGCGTAGTCCTTCGACACCTTCCAGGTGTCGTCCTCGGCGACGAAGTCGACCGTGCCGAAGGACGGCTGGTCGCTGCCCGCGAGCGCCATCTCGACACCGGCGGTGATCGTGCCGTTCTCGTTGTCGGTCACGTCGACGACGTTGACCTGCACACCGGCGTCGTTGGCCGCCTGGGCGACCATGTTGATCAGCTCCGGATCCTCCTCGGCACCCTGAACCAGGTCGGTCTTCTCGGCGGCCGGGACGCTCAGGTCGAAGGCGCGCGCGAGGTCGGCGTTGAGCTCCTCGACGGTGGGCACCGGCGGGTAGTCGACGGCCGGAGCCGCGGCGGTCGTGGTCGTGCTGGTCTTCGCGGTCGTCTCGGAGGAGCTACCGCCGTCGTCCGAGCTGCAGGCGGACATCGTGAGGGCGGCGGCGAGCGCCACGGTGGCGACGGTGATCTTGCGAAGCTTCAACTTCTCGTCCTTCTCGTTCGGTCGTGCACGATGTGTTCGTCGTGCTCGGTCATCCGGCAGCGGATCGCCCGCAAGAGTACCCGGCGGTAGTAAGAAGACCATGAGGGCGCCGGGAACATGTTTCAGTTCAGGCTCGCGAGCGGGTCGGCGACGGTGAGGTCGGGATCGTTCTCGTCGAGCGTCCGCGCTGGTCCCGGACCCGTGCTGCGTGTCTCGAAGCGGACGGTGACCACGCCGTGGCCCGCGCCCTGCACCCATCCGTGCCCGGATTCGGGATGGCAGACGTCGGCGCCCGGCGTCCACCGGGTGGCCGGCCCGCTCGCCACGACGCGCTCCTCGTCGTCCTCCTCGGCCGGTCCGATCTCCTCGGTCGTCGTCCGGTCGAGTTCGGGGAACAGGGTGTCCTGCGCGATCGCGGACAGACCCGCATAACCCACCCCGACGAGCCGGACGGGGCCGATCTCGAGGGGATCGAGCGCGAGGCGCTGGGCGGCGGTGGTGAGCACCTGCACGTCCTCGGTGGCGTAGGGCAGGGTCGACGACCGGGTGAGCACCGACATGTCGGCCTTGCGCAGCTTGAGCACCACCGTGCGGGCGGCACGCCCGTCCTTGCGCAGGCGTGTGTGCGCGGCGGTCGCGGACGCGGCGATCGCCCGCCGCAGTCCGGGCATCGCGACGATGTCCGTGGGAAAGGTGGTCTCGGCGCTGACCTGTTTCGCCTCGGCGCGTTCGGCGACGGGCCGGTCGTCGAATCCGTTGGCGAGCCGGTGCAATCCCGGTCCGATGGTGCCGCCGAGGATCGACGCGGCCTCGGCGACGGGCAGCGCCGCGAGATCGCCGATGGTCTCGATACCGAGTCGCCGCAACCGGTCCTCGGCCACCGGACCGATCCCCCACAGCTTGCGCACCGGCAGGTTGTGCAGCAACGGAAGCTCGCCTTCGGGCCGGACGACGAGCAGCCCGTCCGGTTTCGCGAGACCGGACCCGATCTTCGCGATCTGCTTACCCGATCCTGCTCCGATGGAGGCGACGAGACCCGTTTTCTCCCTGACGTGTTCGCGTAGCTCCGCACAGAAGCGTTCGACCTCGTCGGCGTCGGCGCCGGCCAGTTCGAGAGGTTCGGCGAACGCCTCGTCGAGCGAGAGGGTCTCGAGAATGGGGATCCGGGCGCGCAGGGTGTCGAAGACGAGTCCGCTCAGTTCGCGGTACAGGATTCCGCGCGGAGGCAGCACGACCGCCGCCGGTCCGACGAGGCGCCGTGCCCGGCTCATCGGCATGGCCGAGCGCGCACCGTAGACGCGAGCCTCGTAGCTCGCGCCGGCCACCACCCCGCGGGCACCGAGCCCACCGACGAGGACCGGCCGGCCCCGCAGGGTCGGCCGGGTCAACTGCTCGGCGGACGCGAAGAACGCGTCGAGATCCAGGTGCAACACCCAGCGCCGACTCACGGAAGCGGGCACGTGTCGAGACTAGTGCGCCGCACCCACACGTCCGGCGGGAGGCCGCAGACCGGTGCTTCCGGAAGGACGCTCGATCCTCCCGGAAGCACCGGCCCGGTCACGCCTTGACGATGGACGCGCGGGTTCCCTCGCCGAGTTCGATCGCCTCGCCCTCGGGGGCACCGAGTTCGAAGGTCGTGGCGAGGATCTCGCCGGCGATCAGATCCCGGTGGCGGGCAGCCCATTCGGCGCGTTCGGCGGGAACCTCGAACCGCACCGAGATGCGGTCGGAGACCTCCAGGCCGAGGTTGCGGCGCGCGTCCTGGAACTCGCGGATGCGGTCCTTGGCCCAGCCCTCGGCCTCGAGTTCCTCGGTGACGGCCGTGTCGAGGACCACCAGGCCGTTGCCACCCGGCAGCGCGGCGGTGGATTCCGGCTCGGCCGCGACCAGACGGCTGGTGTACTCCTCGGGCAGCAGGGCGATGCCGGCCGCGGTGACCGTGCCGTCCTCCGCCTGCGTCCAGTCTCCCGCCTTGACGGCCTTGATGACCGTCTGCACGTCCTTGCCGAGACGCGGACCGGCGGCACGCGCGTTGACGACCACCTCGAACCGGCCGTGGGCCTCGACGTCGTCGGTGGTCACGACCCGCTTGACGTTGACCTCGTCCTTGATGAGATCGACGAACGGATCGAGATGCGACGAACCAGGCGTCGCCACCGTCACCTCGGGCAGCGGCAGCCGCACGCGCAGCTTCTGGGCCTTGCGCAGCGACAGCACGGTCGAGCACACCCCGCGCACCTCGTCCATCGCCGCGACGAGCGCGGGATCCGAGGGCAGGTCGTCGGCCGCCGGCCAGTCCGCCAGGTGCACCGACCGACCACCGGTCAGACCCCGCCAGATCACCTCGGACGCCATCGGCAGCAGCGGCGCGGCCAGGCGCGTGACGACCTCGAGCACCGTGTGGAGGGTGTCGATCGCGTCGGTGTCCTCGTCCCAGAACCGGTTCCGCGAGCGGCGCACGTACCAGTTGGTCAGCGCGTCACAGAAGGTGCGCAGCTCGTCGCACGCCCCGGCGATGTCGACGGTCTCGAGTGCCTCGGTGATGACGTCGCGGGTCTGCGCGAGCTTGGCGAGGATGTACCGGTCGAGCACGTTCGTCGAATCGGTCCGCCAGGTGCCCGGCTTCGACGCGTACAGCTGGAGGAAGCTCCACGCGTTCCACAGCGGCAGCAGCGCCTGCCGCACGCCCTCGCGAATACCCTGTTCGGTGACGACGAGGTTGCCGCCGCGCAGGATCGGCGAGGACATGAGGAACCAGCGCATCGCGTCGGAACCGTCGCGGGCGAAGACCTCGTTGACGTCGGGATAGTTGCCCTTCGACTTGCTCATCTTCAGGCCGTCGTCGCCGAGAACGATGCCGTGGGCGGCAACGCATTTGAAGGCGGGACGGTCGAACAACGCGGTGGCCAGGACGTGAAGCGTGTAGAACCAGCCGCGGGTCTGGCCGTTGTACTCGACGATGAAGTCGCCCGGGTAGTGCGTGTCGAACCAGTCGCGGTTCTCGAAGGGATAGTGCACCTGGGCGAACGGCATCGAGCCGGACTCGAACCAGCAGTCGAGGACCTCGGGGACGCGACGCATGGTCGACTTCCCGGTCGGGTCGTCGGGATTCGGCCGGGTGAGTTCGTCGATCATCGGCCGGTGCAGGTCGGTGGGCCGCACGCCGAAGTCGCGTTCGAGTTCGTCGAGCGAACCGTAGACGTCGACACGCGGGTACTCCGGGTCGTCCGAGATCCATACCGGGATCGGGCTGCCCCAGTAGCGGTTACGGCTGATGTTCCAGTCGCGGGCACCTTCGAGCCACTTGCCGAACTGACCGTCGCGGATGTGCTCGGGCACCCACGTGATCTGCTGGTTGAGCTCGACCATGCGGTCGCGGAAACGGGTGACGGCGACGAACCACGACGGCACCGCCATGTAGATCAACGGCTGACCCGACCGCCACGAGTGCGGGTAGGAGTGCTCGATGGTCTCGTGCCGCACAAGCTTTCCGGCGGCCTTGAGGTCCTTGATGATGGCCGGGTTGGCGTCGAAGACCTGCAGACCCTCGTACGGCGGCACCATCGAGGTGAACTTGCCGCCCGGATCGAGCGGCTGGACGAGCTCGATGCCGTTGCGCTGGCAGTACTCCATGTCCTCTTCACCGAAAGCCGGTGCGAGGTGGACGATTCCGGTGCCGGACTCGGTGGTGACGTAGTCGGCGGCGATCACCCGGTGGGCGTTCTCGCGGCCGGTGAAGAAGTCGAAGGGCGGCTCGTAGGCGAGACCGACGAGGTCGGTGCCGCGGTAACGGCCGAGCACCTCGGGCTCCTCGCCGAGTTCGCGGGCGTAGTGGCCGAGACGATCCTGCGCGAGCAGGTAGGTCTTGTCGTCGGCCCCGCGCACGGCGACATACTCGATCTCGGGGTGCACCGCGATCGCGAGGTTGGACGGCAGGGTCCACGGCGTGGTGGTCCAGATGAGCGCGCACGCGCCGTCGAGTTCGGAGCCGGGGGCGCGCAGCACCATGTCGACGGTGACCGCCGGGTCCTGACGCATCTTGTAGGCGTCGTCGAGACGGGTCTCCTGGTTCGACAGCGGCGTCTGCTCGTACCAACTGTAGGGCAGCACGCGGAAGCCCTGGTAGATCAGGCCCTTCTCGTACAGCGACTTGAACGCCCACATGACCGACTCCATGAAGTCGAGGTCGAGGGTCTTGTAGTCGTTGTCGAAGTCGACCCAGCGTGCCTGGCGGGTGACGTAGTCGCGCCACTCACCGGTATAGCGCAGCACCGACTGCTTGCAGTAGGCGTTGAACTCGGCCACGCCCATCGAGTCGATCTCGGACTTGTCCTTGATGCCGAGCTGCTTCTCCGCCTCGAGCTCGGCGGGCAGGCCGTGGCAGTCCCAGCCGAAGCGACGGTCGACCTTCTTGCCGAGCATGGTCTGGAAACGCGGGACGACGTCCTTGACGTAGCCGGTGAGCAGGTGCCCGTAGTGCGGGAGTCCGTTCGCGAAGGGCGGGCCGTCGTAGAAGACGAACTCGTCGGCGCCGTCGCGGTTGCGCAGCGAGGCCTCGAAGGTGCCGTCGGAGGCCCACTGTGCGAGCACACATTCTTCGAGCGCCGGGAAGTCGACACCCGAATCGCGCGGCAGGTCGTAGTCGACGCGCGGATATCCGGCAGTACTGCCGGCGGTTGCTGCGGTGGGATCCGGTGCAGCGTGGTTCTCGGTCACAGCGTGGCTCCTCCGTGCCTGGATACGTCTCGGCACGGGGACGATCGCCGTGCGCGTGCACGGCCACCGCGGTACCACCCCGCTTGCTCGTCCCGGGGGACGGCCACTCGTTCGGGCTGTGACGGGCCCACCCGTCCGGTTCTACTGGGCGACCGGCAAGGTCGCCGTTCTTCCGGAGGCTCCCCGGTGATGGCCGGATCGACGCCGCCCGCGATCGCGGGATCGAGCTTCACGCTCGGTGATGCATATTGTAGGACGCTTCAGCGATCCGAAGAATTCCGGTCGCCGCGACGCTGGCGCGATGCACGCCGACCGGGACGTCCGCCCGAGGCTCCGGCCTGCCCGACGGAACGGGGATCGGCCCACTCACCTTCGGCCGAACTCCGTCCGCCGAGCGTGCTCGCCAGCAGGAGCACCGCTCCCACGACGCACACCGCGATACAACCCCATGCCCAGAGCACCGAACCGGTCATCAACGCGATCACGAGAAGACCGAATCCGACAGCTGCGAGTACCAGCGTGACGACGAGCACGACGCTCCTCCTCTACCGAGGTACAGCACCAGGCCGTACAGCACCAGCCGGAGAGACCGTCGGTCAGCTGTTGCCCTTCGCGAAGGACGACGATCCGAACGACGACGACGAGTTGGACTGGTTGAACACTTCCTGTCCACCGTCCACCGGAACGGCGGAACCGCGCTGCTCGAGCTCTTCGAGCTGCGACTCCAGATAGGACTTCAGGCGCACCCGGTATTCACGCTCGAACGTCTTGAGCCGCTCGATGCGCTCCTCCAGCACCGAACGCTGCTGGTTGATCGTGGCCATGATCTCGGTGTGCTTCTTCTCCGCGTCCGCCTGCAGCGCGTCGGCCTTCTCCTTGGCCTGACGCAGCTGGGTCTCCGAACGGGTGCGGGCATCGGCGAGCATCGCGTCGGACTTCTGCCGCGCGTCGGCGATCATCGCCTCGCTGCGGGTGCGGGCGTCGGAGACGAGCTGCTCGGAGTTGGTCCGAGCGTTGCGCACGAGCTCCTCGGCCTCGGCCTTGGCGTCGCCGGTGAGGCGGTCGGCCATCTCCTGCGCGAGCCCGAGGACCTTGGCGGCCTGCATGCTCGCGTCGCCGCTCGACGGCGCAGCGGCGACCGGGACGGGTGCCGGAGCCGGCGCCGGGGCGGGTTCCGGCTTGGGTGTCTCGACGACACGCGCGGGTTCGGGTTTGGACGGGGCCGCCGGCGCGGACGACGACGCGCTGCGCGGCGCCTTCTTGGCTTCGGCAAGCTCCTGGTCGAGTTCGGCGACCCGCTGACGCAGGTCGGCGTTCTCCTCGATGAGGTTCGTCAACTCCTGCTCGACGAGATCGAGGAAGGCGTCGACCTCGTCCTCGTTGTAACCACGCTTCCCGATCGGAGGCTTGCTGAACGCGACATTGTGCACATCAGCTGGTGTCAGCGGCATGGAAGGATCCCTTCACGCGTCGAGTAAGCGGTCAAGCAGGCGTTCTGAGTAATCGACAGTGCGTTACGCGTATCAAAACCCACTGTATATGGCACTCCATTGTGGCACACGGCAGCTCCGGGACGGCTCGACCCGACGTCCGACGCAGGCATCATGCTGCGCCGCCCCTGGGCAGGAATGCCATGAGGAAATACACGATGAACAGCAAGACCATGATGGACAGATCGAGCCGTACACCACCGAGATTGAGCGGCGGAATCAGTCTCCGCAGCAGCTTCACCGGCGGATCCGTGACCGTGAAGATCGCCTCGAGAACGACGACCACGAAGCCGGACGGCTTCCACTCCCGCGCGAAGGTTCTGATGAACTCGACGATGATCCGCCCGATCAGCAGAAGCCAGAAGATGAACAGCAGGAACCACAGCACCTCGAAAACGGCCACCTGCCCACAATGCCCGACGATGACGGGTCGATCAAAACCGAAACGCCCGGCCTGCAGTGATCTGCATCATGGCCGGGCGTGTCGGAACACTCGAGGGACGGCGACGGGCATGCCACGACGGACGTGCCGTGTGCACGCCCGCGCAGCGCGCGTCGACTACTGCTGGTTGTAGAAGCCGGTCTCGGCGATACGCCGCCGTTCCTCGGCGGAGACGTCGATGTCGGCGGGCGAGAGCAGGAAGACCTTCGTGGCCACCTTGTCGAACGAACCGCGCAGCGCGAAGGCGAGCCCGGCCGCGAAGTCGACGAGTCGCTTGGCGTCGGCGTTGCTCATCTCGACGAGGTCCATGATGACCGGCGTTCCGTCGCGGAAACGCTCACCGATCGTGCGCGCCTCGCTGTAGTCGCGGGGGCGCAACGTGGTGATCTTGGACAACGGACCTCCCTCGTCGAAGAGCGCACCACGCCGGGGCTCGGCGCGCTCGAGCCGGCTCTCCGCCGTCAGTGGTGCACGGCTGGGAACCGCGCGGGCCGGGGTGGGCGCCGGACGGGGACTGCGAGCGGTGATGGGTTCGACCCGCGGACGCGGTGCCGGCTCGTACCGGTCGAACTCGTCGTGCTCGAACTCGCGAACCGGTTCCTCGCGGTGCGACGGGGCGTACTCGTCGCGATGCGACGGCGCGTAGCCGCCATAAGCGGCCTCGCCGTAGTCGCGATCACGGTCGCGGCGGCCACTCGCCGGATCGTCGAGGTACTCGTCCTCGTAATCCTCGAGCGGCACCATCCCGAAGTACGCCTTGAACTTGTGGAGTGTGCTCATCGATCGCCTTTCCCTCGCGCGGCGGATGTCATTCAGGCTAACGGTCGATACCCCAACACCGCCGTTCCGACACGCACGCACGTCGAACCCCATCGAACCGCGTGCTCGAGGTCACCCGACATGCCCGCGGACAGCTCCACCGCCGCCGGGTGGTCCTGCAGCAACCGTGTATGCATGGCGTGAAGCTGCTCGAATGCCCGCTCGGGCTCCCACCCGAGCGGCGGCACTCCCATCAGGCCTCCGAGTTCGAGGACCTCGGACGCGGCGACCGCCTCGGCGAGGGCGGGAAGATCCTCGGCGACCACGCCGCCGCGCTCCCGGTCGCCGTCGAGGCTGACCTGCAGCAGTGCCCGCAGCGGTCCGGTGCGTTCGCCGGTGTCGAGGGCGGCCCGCGCCCCCTTCTCGAAGGCCTGCACGAGACGGAGACTGTCGACCGAGTGCACCGTGTGCGCCCAACGGGCGACGGCACGGGCCTTGTTGCGCTGCACCCGACCGATCATGTGCCACTCGACCGGCGCGTCGACGCTCTCCCGGAACACGGCGATCTTCGCGCTCGCCTCCTGCTCGCGGGACTCGCCGAAGCGTTCGCATCCCAGCTCGTGGAGGAGCACGGCGTCGGAGGCGGGAAAGAACTTGGTGACCGTCAGCAACGCGACGTCCGACGGATCGCGTCCGGCGGCGCGCGCCGCGGCGTCGAGCCGCTCGCGTACGGCGGCGAGACGTCCGGCGAGTTCGTCGCGCCGCTCCTCGGAGGTGGGGGGGCTCACGCCGTTCCCTCCTCGCCGGCCTCCTCGAGCCAGACGACCGAGGCGAACCGCCCCGTGGGTGCCGAACGCCGGTGGCTGAACAGCGAGGTGTCCTCGATCGTGCAGCGCGGATCCTCCACCACGGCGGTCACGCCGTGATCGGCGAGCTGGCGGCGCAGTCCGGCACGCAGGTCGAGTCCGGGAGTACCGCGGTTCGTGCGGGTCGCGCTGCCGGGCAGGTGTGCCTCGACATCGGCCCTCATCGCCGCGGGCACCTCGTACTGCCGGCCACTCGCGGCCGGTCCGAGCAGCGCACCGATGCGATCGGGGCGGGTGCCGAGATCGACCATGACGTCGAGCACGCGCGGGAGGATCCCGATGCGCGCCCCCACCCGGCCGGCGTGCACCGCGGCGATCACCCCGGCCACCTCGTCGGACAGCAGGATCGACACGCAGTCGGCGCTGAGGGTCACGAGCGCGAGCCCGGTCTCGCGGGTGACGAGCGCATCGGTGGCGGGAACGGGTTCGGACACCGGCCCGTCGACCACGGTGACGTTGCGGCTGTGGATCTGTTCCATCCAGACGAACCGCTCGGGCGGCAACCCGATGACGGACGCGAGCCGCCGCCGGTTGGCAGCGACTGCGGCCGGGTCGTCACCGACGTGATCGGCGAGGTTGAAACTGTCGTACGGAGCTGCGGACACCCCGCCGGCTCGTGTGGTCACGACCCGGCGGGCGCGCAGCAGGCGGTGCGGAGCCGTCAACGGCGCATGAAGATCGGCACGTCGACGTCGTCGTCACCGTCGTCGTCGATGTCCACGCTGCGGGGTGCGTTGCCGCCTCCGGCCGGCGGCTGGCTGCCGACGGGGGGCTGCTCGCGCACGGGGGTGGTTTCGACGGTCTCGCGCTCGGGACGGCCGAGTTCGCCGGCGCGCGCGACGCCGATCGCACCGGGCCGACCGGCCGGCTGCTGCTGCTGCGGAGGCTGCTGTTGCGCCTGCCCCTGCTGCTGCTGGCCGACCTCGACGGGACGGCGGGCAGGCGTTCCGCCCTCGAAGCCCGCGGCGATGACGGTCACGCGGACCTCGTCGCCGAGCGAGTCGTCGATGACCGTGCCGAAGATGATGTTGGCGTCGATGTGCGCGGCCTCCTGCACGAGCGAGGCAGCCTCGTTGATCTCGAACAGGCCGAGATCGGATCCGCCGGCGATCGACAGCAGCACGCCGCGCGCGCCTTCCATCGACGCCTCGAGCAGCGGCGAGTTGATCGCGGCCTCCGCGGCCTTGATCGCACGCCCTTCGCCGCGCGACGAGCCGATGCCCATCAACGCGGAGCCGGCACCCGACATGACGCCCTTCACGTCGGCGAAGTCGACGTTGATCAGACCCGGTGTGGTGATGAGGTCGGTGATGCCCTGGACACCGTTGAGGAGCACCTCGTCGGCGGAGCGGAAGGCGTCCATGAGACTGACGGCGGCGTCGCCGAGCTGGAGGAGCCGGTCGTTGGGGATGACGATGAGCGTGTCGCAGGACTCGCGCAGCGTCTGGATGCCGGTGTCGGCCTGACTGCCGCGGCGCTTGCCCTCGAACGAGAACGGACGCGTGACGACACCGACGGTGAGCGCGCCGAGTTTGCGGGCGATGCTCGCGACGACGGGAGCGCCGCCGGTACCGGTTCCACCACCCTCGCCTGCGGTCACGAAGACCATGTCGGCGCCCTTGAGTACTTCTTCGATCTCGTCCTTGTGATCCTCGGCGGCCTTGCGGCCGACCTCCGGGTCTGCGCCGGCGCCGAGTCCGCGGGTCAGTTCGCGGCCGACGTCGAGCTTGACGTCGGCATCCGACATGAGCAGGGCTTGCGCGTCGGTGTTGACGGCAATGAACTCGACTCCCTTGAGTCCCTGCTCGATCATGCGGTTGACCGCGTTCACGCCGCCACCGCCGATACCGACGACCTTGATTACGGCGAGGTAGTTGTGCGGGGGCGTCATGTGCTCTCGCCTTCCTGAAGTTCCGGGTGGTGCATGGTGTCCGGGTGGTGCTGGGTCTGGGTCTGACTCGATGTCGGTCACGTCCGCCGGTCGGGCGGACGGCTCCGCAGCGCGCTGCCCCGACAAACCCTCAACCACAGCTTGAAGGTTATGTCAAGTAACGCGACTGTCCGAAACGCTATGGCACGGGTACCGAGATTAGCCAGTAGACGCGCCGGACACGCCGGACGAATTTCGTCGATCCCTCACCTCACCGTCGGCAGGTCGGGACTCGCCACGTCGAATCGCTCCCCCGGCTGTGTCAGCAGCGGGCCGACGACCGCCGCCTTCCGCTCGGAACGATCGGTTCCACCCCACACCACGACACGCCCGTCGGTGAGGACGATCGAGATGTCGGACGGGGAGGGCGCTTCGACCGTCTCCACCTGCACGCGCAGGTCGGGCGGTAACTTGTCGAGCACCTCCACGGCGGCGCGGGTCGCGGGATCGCCGGTGCCCGGCGTCGGAGTGACGAGACGGGGAGTGAACATCGGAGGCGGCTCGACCGCGAAGTCCACTCCCTCGATGTCGACAGAGTGGGTGCCGTCGGGGGCGTCGAAGAAGACCATCGCCTCGCGCTCGGTCACTGTCACCCGGACGGTGGAGGGATAGACCCGCTGGACCCGGGCCGACGCCGCACGCGGAATCGTCGCGACCCGCTGGGCCGCCGCGGCCGTGTCGACCCGGAGCAGCGGCGTGCCCTCGGCGACCGCGAGCGCGTCGACCACCTCGTCGTAGGTGACGACCTCGATCCCGTCCACCTCGATCACCCGCACGGACAGCAACGGCGACAGCCACGCCACCGCGATGGCACCGAGGAACACCGCGACGACAGCCGCCCCTAGCAGTACCGTCCGCAGGCGCACCGACCGCCCGGACGGGCGGCGGGCAGTGCTGCGTTCGCGGGCTTCATCGGGCTCACGCGGTTCGCGTGACGGTCGTCCGCGACGGCGGCGCGACGAGACGGCGGCGGGCGTCACGAGCTGATCGGTCCCGGTCCGGAACCGCCGGGTGCGCGGAATCCGCCGGGCTCGGGAGCCGACCCGGCCGGACGGAAGCGACCCGGTTTGCTGTGGAGCGCGTCGAGGATCTGCCGGCCCAGCATCGTGACGTCACCGGCACCCATCGTGATCACGACATCACCCGGCCGGGTCAGACGCGCGACCTGCCGCGGCACCGCGGACAGATTCGGCTGGTAGTGCACAGGCTTGCTCACCGCCCGCGCGACCAGCGCACCGCTCACACCCGGGATCGGTTCCTCCCGGGCGCCGTAGACGTCGAGCACCACAACCTCGTCGGCGAGGTCGAGAGCCCGCCCGAACTCGGTGGCGAACGCCTCGGTGCGCGAGTAGAGATGCGGCTGGAAGACGACGATCACGCGGGGCCGTTCGGTGCCGGTCTCGGTGTAGCGCAGCGGCTCTCCCGCCACGAGTTCGGCCGCGGCCGCAAGGACCGCGCGGACCTCGGTGGGATGGTGGGCGTAGTCGTCGAACACCCGCACACCGTGTTCGCGGCCGGTGTACTGGAACCGCCGGTGCACACCACCGAAACCGGCGAGGCCTTCCAGCGCCTCGTCGACCTGCGCTCCGGCTTCGAGCGCGGCGAGCAGCGCGGCGAGAGCATTGAGCGCCATGTGCCGGCCGGGGACGGACAGTCGCACGGTGCGCGGCGAATCCTCACCCGCGAGGTGGAACTCGGCGACGCCGCCGACATCCTTGGCCTCCCAGCCGAGCAGCCGCACCCCGACGGGAACGCCGCGGTGGTCGCCCACGGTGCCGATGAAGTCGGCGGTGCCGTAACCCTGCACCCGCAGGTCGTCGCGGCCGAGGGCGACGACGCGCTCGGCGAGGGCCGCCGAGCCGGGGTCGTCGAGGCAGACGACGAGCAGGCCGCCGGGGGCGATGCGGGCGACGAACTCGTCGAAGACCGCCGTGTACGCCTCCGGCGTGCCGAAGTAGTCGAGGTGATCGGCCTCGATGTTCGTGACGATCACGGTGTTCGGGTCGTACTGCAGCAGCGAGCCGTCGCTCTCGTCGGCTTCGGCGACGAAGACGTCCCCGCTGCCGTGGTGGGCGTTGGTCCCGGATTCGTTGAGTTCACCGCCCACCGCGAAGGACGGATCGAGGCCGCAGTGCTGCAGCGCGACGACGAGCATCGACGTCGTGGAGGTCTTGCCGTGGGTGCCGGAGACCAGGAAGGTGCGGTTCCCTCGCATCAGCGAGGCGAGGACCGCGGGTCGCAACAGGATCGGGATGCCCCGCTCGCGGGCGGCGACCAGTTCGGGATTGTCCTTCGGGATAGCCGCGAACGTTGTGACCAGGGCGGTAGGACCACCCTCCAGCAGGTCGAGAGCCTCGGCGGCGTGGCCGATGCGGACCTGCGCGCCGCGGGTCCGCAGCGCGAGCACACCGCGGCTCTCCTTCGCGTCGGAACCCGATACCTGTCCCCCACGGGCGAGCAGGATCCGGGCGATGCCCGACATCCCGGCACCGCCGATACCGACCATGTGCACCCGCTCGAGTTCGGCGGGTAACTGCGCACTCATCGTTCACTCCTGTTCGGTTCCACTCCGGCAACCTCGAGCACTATGCGCGCCATCTCGTCTGCGGCGCTGCGGTGACCAGCGGCCGCGGCGCTGCGCCCCATCTCCACGAGTCTCCGCTCGTCGCCGAGCAGCGACACCACTTCCGTGGCGACATAGTCCGAAGTCAGGTCGCCGTCGGCGACGATCCTGCCACCGCCGGCCTCGACGACGGGGCGGGCGTTGAGTTCCTGTTCACCATTCCCGTGCGGGAGCGGCACGTACACGGCGGGCAGACCCACCGCCGAGACCTCCGCGACCGTCATGGCCCCGGACCGGCAGACCACCGCATCGGCGGCGGAGTACGCGAGGTCCATCCGTTCGAGATAGGGCACGGTGACGTACGGGGCGCGGGCGTGACCGACATGGGCGGGGATGTCCACGGTGTTCTTCGGTCCGTGCGCGTGCAGCACCGCGATGCCGGCCTCTGCGAGTGTCGAGGACGCGCCGGACACGGCCTCGTTCAGCGAGCGTGCACCCTGCGACCCACCGAAGACGAGCAGCACGGGTACGTCGTCGGGCAGACCGAAGTGCCGGCGTGCCTCCGCGCGCAGCCCGGCGCGGTCGAGACCGGTGATCGACGAGCGGACCGGGATCCCCACGATCTGTGCGTCACCGCGCCGGACGATTCCCGAGCGCGGGACGGCGGCGAGCACGCGCTCGGCCCGCAGGG
The DNA here is from genome assembly GCF_001665495.1 of Rhodococcus sp. 852002-51564_SCH6189132-a. NCBI lineage: Bacteria > Bacillati > Actinomycetota > Actinomycetes > Mycobacteriales > Nocardiaceae > Rhodococcus > Rhodococcus sp. 852002-51564_SCH6189132-a. The sequence continues at coordinate 39,017 of NZ_LZMJ01000035.1, read as the reverse complement.
CACCGATGCGATTGGCGATGCCCGCACTGGCATTGGCCTCGTGGACGACGACCGGGATGCGCCGGCGTCGACGCAGCGGACCGGCTCCGGCCGCGAGATAGGCGGGCAACGCCACGTACCCGCCGAAACCGACGACGACGTCGGCGCCGACCTCGTCGAGGATCTGCCTGGTACGGCGCACCGACGAGACGACCCGGCCGGGAAGTCTCAGCAGGTCCACCGTCGGCTTGCGGGGCAGCGGCACCGGTGGGATGAGTTCGAGGGGATATCCGCGGCGCGGCACCAGCGTCGTCTCGAGTCCCCGTTCGGTGCCGATCGCGGTGATCCGCGCGTCGGGCACGAGTGCGCGAACGGCGTCGGCCACCGCGAGTGCCGGTTCGATATGACCGGCCGTGCCGCCTCCGGCCACCACCACCGACAGTGCCGGCCTCTCCCCACTCACCTACGGTTCCCTCTCTCTCCGCTTCGTCCGTTCGATCCGCGTGTCGTGCGGTTCGTCTGCTGCCGGCCGCGAGCCGGTTCGCGTGCAGGTTGTGCAGGTTGTGCACGCCGGGCCCGGCCGGTCCCCTCCCGGGGTTCCGTCCGGCCCGCCGATGTCCGGCGGTCCGTCGCGGCTCCCCGTTGCCGCTCGTTCGGTGCGGGGGACTGCCGCTTGCGCGATCCCCCACCTTTCGACGCGGGGCGGGCACTGCGCTCGGGCGCCGCGGCCCGCGCTCGCGGCTGTCGTGCTGCGACCGTACGCGCCGCCGAGGAGCGACCGGCCCGGTAGGCCTCCGGCTTGCGCAGGCGCAGCAGCCGCGCGAACCGGCCGTCCTGACCCGCGTGCAGCGCGGCGATGGCCTCGGGTTCGTGTCTGGCTGCGTTGGCGATCAGGCCGAACATCAGCAGGGTGGTGGCCGTCGAGGTACCACCGGCCGACACGAGCGGCAACTGCAGGCCGGTCACGGGCAGCAGTCCCACGACGTAGCCGATGTTGATGAAGGCCTGGCCGATGATCCACGTCGTCGCCGTCGCAGTGAACAGGCGCAGGAAGGGGTCGGCCGAGCGCATCGCGATCCGCAGTCCGACATAGGCGAACAGGCCGAACAGGCCGATGACGGCCACTCCACCGAGGAAGCCCAGTTCCTCACCGATGATCGCGAAGATGAAGTCGTTGTGGGCGTTGGGCAGATAACTCCACTTCGCGCGGCTCTGACCGAGCCCGCGACCCCACAGGCCGCCGTCCGCGAGGGAGAACTTCGCCTGTCGCGCCTGGTAACCGGCACCCTGCGGGTCGTCGCCGGGGTTGAAGAAGGCCCGCACACGCTGCGAGCGATAGCCGGCCGTCAAGGCCAGGATCACCGCGAGTGTGGCGGCCGTGCCGACGATCCCGAGGAACACCTTGAGCGGCAGTCCCGCGAACCACAACAGGGCGATCACGATGATCACGATCGAGACGGTGGTGCCGAGGTCGGGCTGGAGCACGATCAGGCCGGTCACGAGCAGGGCGGCCGGGACGAGCGGGACGAGCATCTCGCGCAGCGTCGAGTTCTCCCCACGCCGGGAGGCGAGCAGGTGCGCACCCCACACGGCAAGGGTGATCTTGGCGATCTCCGCCGGCTGCAACGAGATACCGGCGATGACGAACCACCCCCGGGTGCCCTGCGAGACCGTACCGATGCCCGGTATGAGCACGAGCACGAGCAGCACGACCGAGAACGCGAACGCCGGGAAGGCGAAGCGTCGCATCACCCGGACCGGGATCTGCAGCGCGATGTAGAAGATCACCATGCCCAGGACGGCGAAGATCGCCTGGGAGGTGAACAGTCCGTAGGCCGATCCCGCCGCGGCCACCGCGCCGACGCTCGACGACGACAGCACCATGACGAGGCCGAGCACGGTGAGCAGGACGGCGATCGTCACCACGAGATGGAAGGACGCGAGCGGTCGCGCCATCCAGGCCCCGAACCGGCCGCGTACTCCGACCACCGGCTCGTCGGTGTTCGCCCCTGCTCGGGTCACTCCTGCCCGAGGGGTCACGGTTGCGTCCCGCCCCCGCGGAGTTCTTCGACCGCGGACGCGAAACTCCGGCCGCGCTCCGCGTAATCGGCGAACATGTCGAGCGATGCCGCGGCCGGGGCGAGCAGCACCGTCTCCCCCGGCGAGGCGAGTGCGGCCGCTTCCCGGACCACCACGCGCATCGCGGCAGGACCGTCGGCGCCCGGTGCCACGGCCCTCCTCACCGAAGACGTGTCGGTCTCGCTCGTCGCATCGGTCATCGCTTCATCGTCGCCCGTGTCCACGACGACGACCGGGACCTGCGGGGCGTGTCGCGCCAACGCGTCGGCGATGTCGCCGGCGTCGCGGCCGAGCAGCACGGCTCCGGACAGTCGCGGCGCAACCTCGGCGACCAGGTCGTCCACGCGGGCGCCCTTGAGCAGACCACCGGCGATCCACACCACGCGGTCGCGGGCGAGCAGCGAACTACGGGCCGCGTGCGGATTGGTCGCCTTCGAATCGTCGATGTACTCGACGCCGTCGACCTGCCCGACCGGCGCGGCGCGGTGCGGACCGACGCGGTGCCGTCGCAGGCCGTCGTGCACCGCCGAGGCGGGCACGTCGATGGCCCGGGCGAGGGCTGCGGCCGCGAGTGCGTCGGACAGTCCGGCGGGGCCGGGCGGCGTCACGTCGTCCACCCGGGCGAGCACGGCGGAATCGGCGAACGCCCGGTCGACGAGCAGTTCGCCGCTGATCCCGAGTTCGCCTTCCTGGGGATAGCCCAGGGTGAAGCCCACGGTGACCACGGCACGGGACCGGTCGCCGAGACCACCGGCGATCGGGTCGTCGAGACCGATGACCCCGACGGCGCCGGTGAGCGCACCGAGTTTGGCCTCGATGTAGTTCTCGATGCCGCCGTGCCAGTCGAGATGGTCCTCGGCGATGTTGAGCACGACGCCGGCCTCGGGCCGAACCGAGGGCGCCCAGTGCAGCTGGAAGGACGACAACTCGACGGCGAGTACGTCGGCCCGCGGTTCGTCGCGGCGCAGGGCGTCGAGCACGGGAAGACCGATGTTGCCGCACGCGACGCTGCCGAGGCCGGAGGCCTCGAGGATCGCGTGCAGCATCATGGTCGTAGTGGTCTTGCCGTTCGTCCCGGTGACGGCCAGCCACCGACGGGCCGGTCCGTAGACCTCGGCGCGGTCGATGCGCCAGGACAGTTCGATGTCGCCCCAGATGGGGATCGCCGCGCCGGCCGCGCGCGAGAGCAGCGGGGCGTCGGGCGGGAATCCGGGACTCGTGACCACCAGGGCGAACTCGCGCAGCGCAGCGGGGTCGTCGACGAGACTGTCGAGGTCGACCGTCCGGGCGCCGAGCGCCGCGCACTCGGCCAGTGCCCGCTCGTTGCGGTCGGTGACGGTGACGTGGGCGCCGAGATCGGTAAGGGGTTCGATCGTCGCGCGGCCGGACACCCCTGCCCCGGCGACGAGCACCGCCCGTCCTCTGAGCCGTTCGAGTTCGTCGTTCACGGTCAGTCCCCGATCGCCGCGAGGTATTCGCTGTAGAAGAGGGCCAGACCGATCGCCGAGGCGATGGCGGCGAGCAACCAGAACCGGATGATCACCGTGGTCTCGGCCCATCCGCCGAGTTCGAAGTGATGGTGGAAGGGTGCCATCCGGAACACCCGCCTGCGGCTGGACCGGAAGACCGCGACCTGGATGACCACCGAGGCGGCCTCCGCGACGAACAGCGCGCCGATGACCACCATGAGCAGCTCGGTGCGGGTCGTGATGGACAGACCGGCGAGCATGCCGCCGAGGGCGAGCGAGCCCGTGTCGCCCATGAAGATCTTGGCCGGTGCGGCGTTCCACCACAGGAAGCCGATGCAGGCGGCAGCGCCGGCGGCGCACAGCAACGCGAGATCGAGCGGATCACGGACGTCGTAGCACCCGGCGGTCGGCTCCACGGCGCACGCGTTGCGGTACTGCCAGAAGGTGATGATGACGTAGGCGCCGAGCACCAGCGCCATCGAACCGGCAGCGAGACCGTCGAGGCCGTCGGTGAGGTTCACCGCGTTCGACCACGCGCTGACCAGCAGGTAGACGAACAGGACGAACACGATCGAGCCCATCGAGACCGTGGCGATGTCGCGCACGTAGGACAGATCGGTGCTGGCCGGGGTGAGACCGTCCGCATTGCGGAACTGCAGCGCGAGGATGCCGAAACCCACCGCGACGACCAACTGGCCGACGAGCTTGGCCGTCTTGTTCAGACCGAGATTGCGCTGCTTGCGGATCTTGATGAAGTCGTCGAGGAAGCCGACGCCGCCGAGCGCCGTCGTCAGGCCGAGCACGAGCAGACCCGAGGCCGTGGGACCTTCCGCGTCGTATCCCGTACCGATGAGATGCGACCCCCAGTAACCGGCCCACAGACCGGCGAGGATCGCGACGCCGCCCATGGTGGGGGTGCCGCGCTTGGACTGATGGCTCTGCGGGCCCTCGACCCGGATCTCCTGCCCGAAGCCCTGCCGGGAGAACATCTTGATCAGGAGGGGGGTGAGCAGGATCGAGACTGCGAGCGCGATGCCCGCCGCGAACAGGATCTGTCTCACCGGGCGTCCTCCGTCCCCACAGCAGCGTCGTTGTCTCCGGCACCGGGGTCGTCCGCGAGGACGGCCTCGGCGACGGTCCACAGTCCCACGGACTGCGATGCCTTCACGAGCACGATGTCGCCCGGTTGCAGTTCGTCGCGCAACAACGCGATCGCGGCGTCGGCATCGGGTACGTGGCTCGCTTCCTCACCCCACGATCCTTCCATCACGGCGCCCTGGAACAGACCCCGGACCGGCCGCGTGGCACCGACGGCGATGATGCGGGTGACGTCGAGGCGCACGGCGAGGCGTCCGATGGCGTCGTGTGCGACGACGGCGTCGTCCCCGAGCTCGGCCATCTCCCCCAGCACCGCGAAGGTGCGCCGGCGATCCGGACCGGACCGCGCCATGGTGACCAGGGCCTTCACGGCTGCGCGCATGGAATCGGGATTGGCGTTGTAGGCGTCGTCGATGACGGTCACCCCGTCGGATCGGGTCTGCACCGCCATGCGGTGCGCCGAGACGGGACCCGCCGTCGCGAGCGCCTCGGCGGCCTGCTCGACCGTCGCACCGCACTCCACGGCGACGGCGATCGCCGACAGGGCGTTGCCGATCTGGTGTTCGCCGTGCACGGCGAGCCGCACGGGCACGCGCCGCTCCTGTCCGTCGGCGCCGGGGACGACGGCGGTGAAGGAGGCACGCGCCTGGTCGTCGAGGTGGATGTCCTCGGCGCGATAGGCGGCACCGGACCCGGTCCCGACGGTCACCACACGACCGGTGGTGCGGGTCGCCATCTTCGACACGAGGGTGTCGTCGGCGTTGAGGATCGCCACTCCCCCCTCGGCGGCGCTGGGCAGCGCCTCGACGAGTTCGCCCTTCGTCTCGGCGATGACCTCCTGCGAGCCGAACTCGCCGAGGTGTGCGGTACCGACGTTGAGCACGACGCCGATCCGCGGCGGGGCGATGCGGGTCAGGGTCGCGATGTGCCCGGGGCCCCGCGCCGACTTCTCGAGGACGAGGAACCGGGTGGATTCGGTGGCGCGCAGCGCGGTCCAGGGGTGGCCGAGTTCGTTGTTGAACGAGCCGGGCGGGGCGACGACCTCACCGAGCGGTGCGAGCACGGCGGCGATCATGTCCTTCGTGGACGTCTTGCCCGCCGAACCGGTGACACCGACAACGGTGAGGCCGGCGCCGGTGAGCGTGTCCACCACGGTGCGGGCGAGCTTCGCGAGGCCGACGAGCACGGCCGCGCCGGATCCGTCGCAGTCGTGTTCGAGCGCGAGGGTGTTGGTCTCGGTCGGCGGGATGGGCGGCACCACGATGGCGGGCACACCCACCGGCCGTGCGGCCAGGACCGCGACCGCACCGGCGGCGACGGCGGCCGCGGCGTGATCGTGCCCGTCCGAGCGCGCACCGGGCAGCGCCAGGAACAGGCCGCCGGGACCGATCCGTCGCGAGTCGAACTCGACGGAACCGGTCACCTCGGCGGACGGATCGTCGACGTCGTGCAGGGTGCCCCCGACGACCTCCGCGATCCGAGCCAGTGTCATCGGGATCATGCCTTGCCTCCGTGATGCGAACCGCCCGCAGCAGGCGGATGGTCACCGTCGGGTCCTGCGGTCCGGTACTTGTCGAGAGCTGCGCCGAGGACCTCGCGGTCGTCGAAGGGGTGCTTCACTCCGTCGATCTCCTGCCCCGTCTCGTGGCCCTTGCCGGCGACGAGGACGACGTCGCCCGGGCGGGCCCACGCGACCGCGGCGTCGATCGCCGCGGCGCGATCGCCGATCTCGAGGATCTCGCCGCGTTCGGCCGCCGGGACGGAGTGTGCACCGTCGAGGACGGCCGCGCGGATGGCGGCGGGGCTCTCGGTTCGTGGGTTGTCGTCGGTCACGACCACCAGATCGGCGGCCCGCGCCGCGACCTCGCCCATGATCGGCCGCTTCGTCCGGTCGCGGTCGCCGCCCGCACCGACGACGACGGCGATGCGTCCCTCGGTCGCGGCGCGCAGGGTTCCGATGACCGCTTCGAGCGCCGCGGGCTTGTGGGCGTAGTCGACGACGGCGAGGAAGTCCTGACCGCGCTCGACCCGTTCGACCCGGCCGGGCACCGCGACATCGGCGATACCGCGGATCGCGGCGTCGATGTCGGCGCCCACCTCGGCGCAAAGCGCTACAGCGAGAGCGGCGTTGGTGACGTTGTAGCGGCCCGGCAGGCCGACGGTGGCGCGGCGGGCGATCCCGTCCGGACCGGTCAGGGTGAACTGCTGCACTCCCGTCTCTTCGGGGACCTCGTCGGTGACCGTCCAATCGGCCGCGGCGCCGGCAGCGTCACCGGCGTCACCGTCGCCACCCGTGGTGACCGTGCGGACTGCGGTCGCGTCGTCGCGGCCCGCGCGCGCGACCTCGGCCATGCGACGTCCCCACACGTCGTCGGTGCACACCACCGCGCGGCGGGCCCGGACCGGCGAGTCCTCGGCGAACAGCCGGGCCTTCGCGCCGAAGTAGTCGTCGAGGTCCTTGTGGAAGTCGAGATGGTCCTGGGACAGGTTGGTGAACCCGCCGACGGCGAACTCGGTGGCGTCCACGCGACCGAGTGCGAGGGCATGGCTGGAAACCTCCATCACGACCGTGTCGACACCGCGTTCGCGCATGACGGCGAACAGGGCGTGCAGCTGCGGCGCCTCGGGTGTCGTGAGGGTGCTCGGCACGCGAATGCCTTCGATCCGGGTCTCCACGGTCCCGACGAGACCGACGACGCGTCCGGCCGCGACGAGGCCTGCCTCGACGAGATAGGACGTCGTGGTCTTACCGGACGTGCCCGTGATGCCGATGACCTGCATGCTCCGGGAGGGGTGTCCGTAGACGGTGGCCGACGCCGCCCCCAGCGCGACACGCGGTTCGGGATGGACGAGGACCGCGACCGAATCGGAGGTGGCCTCGGCGACGAGGTCGCGACCGGCCTCGTCGGTCAGCACGGCGACCGCTCCGCGTTCGAGCGCGGTGCCCGCGTAGGAGGCGCCGTGGGCGCGCGCGCCGGGCAGCGCGGCGAAGACGTCGCCGGGGCGGATGCCCTGGGCGCGCAGGTCGATGCCGGTGATCGCGGCCGCGCGGGCCGCATCCTCTCCGGCGGCTGCATTGACGATCTCGACGCGCGCCCCGATGGCGTCGGCGAGAACCGAGATCTGCGTCATCGGTGGGTGCTCGGGTCTCCGCCCCTCCTCCGGAGGAGCCGGATCCGGACTCGATGGCACAGGCACCAGTTTCCTCTCGCTTCGCTGCAGCTCGTCTGCAGGCACTCCGACGGATGTTTCCGGGTTCGTTCCCGATCCGCTCTCGGCGACGACCGTCGTGTCACGTTACCGACCTGTCAGCCTACCGAGGCGCCACGGTCACCTCGTCAGTCGACCTGGAGGATCAACTTGCTCTCCGGTTCGGCCGACAGCGGCACGCCGTCGCGCTGCAGCAACCACGACGCGATGTTGCGGAACAGCGGCGCGGCCGATTGGCCCCCGCTGCCGTCGGAGCTGCGGGTCGGGGCGTCGAGCATGATGCCCACGACATAGCGCGGATCGTCGGACGGAGCGATGCCGGCGAAGGTGATCCAGTAGTCGGAGTTCGAGTAACACTTGCAGTTCTGGTCGATCTGCTGGGCGGTACCCGTCTTGCCCGAGATCTGATAGCCCTCGATGGCGGCGCCCGCACCGGTGCCCTGCTGGTTGCCGGTATCGGACTGGACGACGGAACGGAACATGTCGCGCACCGTCGCGGCGGTCTGCGGGCTCACCACCCGCACCGGATCGGGACGGGGCGTCTCGGTGCGCGTGCCGTCCGGCGCGATGGTCGCGCGCACGACCCGCGGCGGGACACGTTCCCCGTCGTTCGCGATGGTCTGGTAGATCGCGGTCATCTGCAGCAGGGTCATCGACAGACCCTGGCCGATGGGCAGGTTCGCGAAGGTGCCACCCGACCACTGCTCACGGCTGGGCAGCAGACCCGCGGATTCGCCGGGCAGGCCGACATCGGTGCGCTGGCCGAGACCGAACAGTCGCAGCATCTCGGCGAAGCGGTCCTCACCGATCCGCTCGGCGAGCATGAGCGTGCCGACGTTCGACGACTTCCCGAACACACCCGTCGTGGTGTACGGCACGACCCCGTGGTCCCAGGCGTCCTTGACGGTCGCGCCGGCCATGGTGATCGTGCCGGGGACCTGCAGGACCTCGTCGGGGCGGGTCAGACCGTCCTCGATCGCCGCGGCCGCGGTGATGATCTTGTTCACGGATCCGGGTTCGAACGGCGAACTGACCGCGAGGTTGCCCTGTTCGGCGTCGGGCGGGTTGTTCGCGACACCGATCGACGGGTCGAAGGTGCTGTCGTTCGACATGGCGAGCACTTCGCCAGTGTGCGCGTCGAGCACCACAGCGGAGGCGTTCTTCGCCCCGGACAGGTCCTTCGCGCGCTGGACCTCCTGCTGCACGTGGTACTGCAGGTCGTTGTCGATCGTGAGCTCGACGGAGGAACCGTCGACGGCGGGCTGACGGTCGCGCCAGCTGCCCGGGATGACGGCGCCGTCGGATCCACGGTCGTAGGTGGACGAACCGTCGGTACCCGCCAGCACGGCGTCCATCGACGCTTCGAGCCCGATCAGGCCGTGTCCGTCCCAGCCGGTCGCGCCGACGAGATTGGCGGCGAGCGATCCGCCCGGGTACAGACGGATGTCCTGACGCTCGGTGCCGACCTTGTCGTACTCGTCGACGATCTCCGCCGCGACCCCCGGATCGACGCCGCGGGCGAGGTAGACGAAGGTCTCGTCGCTCTCGAGCATCTCGAGCACGTCCTTCTCCGGCGCCGCAGCGCCGAGCGCCTCGTGGACCGCCGACGCGACGCCCTCGAGATATTCGGAGACCTCGGGCCGGGACGGGTCCTTCGCGCGTTCCTCCTCGAGTTCCTTGCGCACCCGCACGGGTTGGAAGGTCAGCGCCTTCGCCTCCATGGTGTAGGCGAGCGGTTCCCCGTTGCGATCGGCGATGGTGCCGCGGGTCGCGGGTTCGACGAGTCGGGTGGTGCGCTGGCTGGCGGCTTCGGCGGACAGTGTGGGGGCCTGGACGAGCTGCACGGACAACAACTGGGCGACGGCTACGCCCAGAATGCCGAACATGCCGATCCGGCCCCACTTGTTGCGGAACGCGAAACTCGTCCGGTCGCGCTGCATGCGATCGCGCGGCGCCGGCATTCGAGCGCGGCCGCCGCGCGTCGCCGGGGTGGAACGTCGCTGCGGTGCACGCCGAGGGGTGGAGCGGTTGTTCACCGAGGCCCGCCCTCGGGTTCCGTCGGCACGGCCTGGACTGGTGCTTCGGGCGCCGCCTCACGGGGCGCTTCGGATTGCGGCAGTTCGCTCACGGGTACCGATTGTCCTGCCGCGGGCGGTACAGGTGCGGCACCCTCGACATCCGGCGTGGCGCCCGCGGGAGCTTCCGCCGCGGGTACGGGCACAGGAGCCGGTGCCGGTTCCTCGCCCACCGGGCGGCCGTCGGCCGATGGCGCGGCCCGACGCGTGTCCTCGGTGTCGGTGCGCGGCCGGGGTTCCTCGCTCACGTCACCGAGCGGCCGCGGGGTCTCCGCCCCAGCGCTGCCGGCCAGCGGGGTCTGGACGCGGGCGTCCTCTCGGGCGGGCGGATCCAGCGGGACCGGCGGGGCACCCTGGGCCGGAACCGGATCGCCCACCACCTGCACCGAACCGTCCGGAGCGACGACGATCCGCGCGACCTGCCCGGTGGGGATCATCCCCAGTTCCGCCGCGGCGACCGCGAGCGCGGGAGCCGACTCGGCCGTGGCGACGTCGCGCTGGAGCACCGCCCGCTTCTGGGCGAGCTCCTCGTTGAGGGACCGCGCCGCGCTGAGCTCGTAGGAGTCTTCGGTCGCCCGGGTGGTCAGCAACAGCGTCACGGCCATGCCCACGCCCAGGAGCCCGATGATGGTGGCGACGAACGGGATCCGGGTGCGGACACGTCCGGCACCCGTCGTGCGCCCGCGGGCCTGCACCTGTTCGACCCCGAGCTGCGCTGCGCGCTGCGACCGTCGCTGATAGGCACGCTGCGCTGCGGTCGATCGCCCCGGGTTCCGGCGCTGCGGGGGTGCCACCTGTACGGTCATCGGTTACCTCCTGGCGATTCGTTCTGCAGCACGCAGGCGGACGGGCGCCGAACGTGGGTTGGCCTCGATCTCGTCGTCCGTTGCCCGCTCCGCACCGCGGGTGAGGATGCGCAGTTCCGGTCCCATCCCGGGCAGTTCGACCGGAAGCCCTTCGGGACTGCGGGACTTCGCACGCGGTGTCAGTTCCTGCTTGACGACCTTGTCCTCGAGCGACTGGTAGGACATGAAGACGATCCGGCCGCCCACCGCGAGAGCGTCGAGAGCGTCGGGGATCGCGGTGCGCAACGAGTCGAGCTCCGCGTTGACCTCGACCCGCAACGCCTGGAAGGTGCGCTTGGCCGGGTGACCACCGGTACGGCGGGTCGCCGCCGGGATCGTGCGGTACAGCAGTTCGACGAGTTCGCCACTCGTCCGGAAGGGAGTCTTGGTCCGGGTCCTCACGATCTCGGAAGCGATCCTGCCGGCGAAACGCTCCTCGCCGTAGGTGCTCAGGATGCGAGCGAGGTCGCCGTGACTGTAGGTGTTGAGGACATCGGCCGCGGTGATGCCGGTGGTGGCATCCATCCGCATGTCGAGCGGGGCGTCCTTGGAATAGGCGAAACCGCGCTCCGCCTCGTCGAGCTGCATCGAGGACACGCCGAGATCGAACAGGGCGGCGTGGACCGAGCCGTACCGGTCGAGGCCGACGCTCTCGAGCGCGTCGGCGATCCCGTCGTAGCGGGTGTGGACGAAGTCTGTGCGGTCGGAGAACCGTGCGAGTCGCTCGCGGGCGATCGCCAGTGCGTCGGTATCACGGTCGAGGCCGACGAGCCGCAGCCTCGGGTAGATCGTCAGGAAGTGTTCGGAGTGCCCCCCGAGACCGAGTGTCGCGTCGACGTAGACCGCGCCCTCGCCGTCGGGACCGACGCTCTCGATGGCCGGACCGAGAAGGTCGACGGCGCGCTGGAGCATGACGGGCACGTGGCCGAATTCCGCCGCAGATGTCACATCGGCACCGGTGGCCTCATCCGTACCATCGACGGATTCGTGCTCGCCGTCCACCATGTGTCCTCCGGAATCCTGCTCGGGCCGCTTACGGTCTGTCGGGTACTCGTCGGGTGGACGGTGGTATGCCTCGTGCCTGCCTGTCGCTCGTCTCGATACCGTGCTCGCCGCCACGGGGGGGTGGATACGGAAGACGGCGAATGCCTCGAGGTCTCTGTCCGAGTCCGAAGAGACCTGACGCCGGGGAAGTGCGTCAGGGCCCTCCGGTCCGTACCTGGCGCTGGGGAAGTGCGTCAGGGCCGGCACATCGGGCAGAGGCCTCGCGGCACTCGCCGCGCAACCCGAGCCGTGGTTACAAGATGTCGCGTAGTGCTTCGTCTCTCGCTTCCGAGAAGTCTTCTTCGTGCTCGGCGAGGTAGGTCTCCCATGCCGTCGCGTCCCAGATCTCGAGGTACCTGACCGAACCGATCACCACGCAGTCCTTGGTGAGACCGGCGTACTTGCGGTGGGCTGACGACAGCGTGATCCGGCCTTGTGAGTCGGGTCGCTGCTCCTCCGTTCCCGACGCGAGACTCCGCAGGAACGCACGTGCCTGAGGGTTGCTCCGTGAGGCACTCGCAGCGCGTTCTGCCAGAGCGGCGAACTCGTCGCGAGGGAACACGGTGAGGCTGTGATCCTGCCCCTTCGTGATCATCAACCCTCCCGCCAGCTCGTCTCGGTACTTCGCCGGCAGTGTCAGCCGGCCCTTGTCGTCCAACTTCGGGGTGTAGGTACCGAGGAACACTCGGCGCCTCCCCGCTGCCGGACGGATGCTTCGCGCGACAGGACACCTTGTCCCGCCGCGCCCCACATTACCCCACTTTGCCCCACCGGAAACGGATTACTGCCGCCCGGCCGCGCGTGTTGTCGTCACATTCCCAGCTCAGAGCAGGTGGCGGAAAATGGGGACACGCGCTCGCGTGACGACGACGGATCCACCGCTGTCGGCGCCCCGACGATCCGCCCCACCGGCGGAGCGAGGGCCGAGCAATCGGCGACCAGGGAAAACACTGCGGCCGGAGCCGAGGTGGGAGGCGGTGGGGAGACGGAGATTGCGCGAGTGGGGCGCGGTGGTGGAGGGACAGAGGGGCGGAGAGGCGGACGACGCCGGGTCGGTGAAAGGTCTGCAGACGAACGACGACGGCACGACCCGTGGGTCGCGCCGTCGTCGGTACACCTGATGGTCGAGGAGGTCAGTCCTGCTCGAAACGCCTCCGGAACCGCTCTTCCATGCGGTTGGTGAAGCCACCACCCGAGGACTTCTTGCCGCCGCGGGAACTTCGACCGGACTTTCCGGAACCGGAACTACCGCCCGTCGCCCCGGGAGTCGACGGCCGACGACCGCCGAGGAGCAACAAGACTCCGGCGGCGAACATCACGAGGAACCCGAGCAGACTGATGATCGGGAAGCCGCCCGGCTTGAGCGGCAGGGCAACGCCGGCGATCAGCAGCGTCAGGCCCAACACGAACAAAGCGCCGGCCTGTAGCCGCCGCCGGTTCGACGCCATCCCCAACCGGCTGCCACGCACGGTCGAGGCGAACTTGGGATCCTCAGCATAGAGCGCGCTCTCGATCTGATCGAGCATGCGCTGCTCGTGCTCGGAGAGTGGCACGGTACCTCCCCCGGCACTAAACGGTGGCCACCGGATCCGTGGGGCGAATCCGGTGGGGGGCCGTCCGTACGGCCGCCTGAGTCAATAATACGAGCAGATGTCGCTGTGGACCACAAACTCCACACGTGAGTTCGATCCCGTCGTCGGCGAAGGCCCTCGTGAAGGGGCGAAAGTCACCCACCGACACCGACCTCCGGCTCTGCTTCGGCGTCGAGATAGCCCTCCACATCGTGCAGGAAGTGGCCCACCTCGTCGTAGAAGGCACCGGATTCGTCGGCTCCCACCGCCTGCGCGACCCCCGCCTCGACCGCGGTGCGGGTGGCGGAGCGATCGGCGAAGTAGTCGGCCCAGACGGCGAAGGACTCGTCGGCGCGCGCCATGAGTGCCCATGCGTTGCGCGTCGCGGGTCGGCGGGGCCGGATCCCGGAGCGCAGCTCCGCGGCCGCGACCACCGCACCGGCACCGCGCAGCGCCGCCAGGTAGGCGAGGCGGAACCGCTCGCCCGGATCGCCGGCACCGGCGGCACCGGAAAGCAGATCGTCGGCCTTGCGCAGCAGCGTCGCCGCGCGCGCCGAGGTGGCATGGTCGATGCATGCGGACGGCCCGAGCGTGGGAGACGTTCGGCGCGGGCCTCGACTCGCGACCTGACCGTTGGCCATGTTCACGCACCTCCTCGGCGTGGTCTCACCACTCGTTACAACGAGCGGTATCCGGTGGCATTCCCGCCGAAACGCCGAGGAACGGAGATCACTGTCCTCGAGTGAGGCCCGACACGGACGCCGAGCGGGAGACCCCAGGGTGATCCGGGGATGTTCGCTTCCCTCGAACATCCCCGGATCACCGATGTCGAACATGCGTTCGACGTATTCAATATAGCTGGACCCACCGACAACCCGTCAAGAGAAAGCGGCCACGTCATCCCGAACGATCAGCGAGACCCGAGCACCTCCGACGCACCGCGAGCCACCCGAACGAGTCACGCATGACCACCGATCCCTGCCAGGACGCCCCGATCCTCACCGAGCTCTCCCCCGCGGACTTCCGTGCGCACCTGCCCTCGCTGCTGACCGTCTACGTCGCGGCGATGCGATATCCCCGAGGCACGGAGTACCACCGCGCGCCGATGTGGTCCGAGCATTCGGCCCGCGCGGGTTGGCAGGCGTTCGCCGCGAGCCTCCCCGAGGATCCGGACACCGTCGTCGGGATCGCGTACGGCTACCGGGGCGACACCCGCCAGTGGTGGCACCAGCAGGTGCGCGCCGGCATGCGCCATTCCGGACGGTCCCCCGAGGAGATCGATCGCGTTCTCTCCGACTACTTCGAGCTCACCGAACTGCACGTCCGACCCGACATGCAGGGACGCCGCATCGGTGAACTGCTCCTGTCGGCGCTGCTGCGGGAACGCACGGAAGCGGCCGTACTGCTGTCGACACCCGAGGTGCCGGGCGAGGACAACCGGGCGTGGCGGCTGTACCGTCGGTTCGGATTCCAGGACGTCGTCCGCCGGTTCGTCTTCACCGGCGACGCCCGCCCGTTCGCGGTCCTCGGCAGGAGCCTGCCCCTCGAGCCGGACCTCGTTCCGCACCACCATCACACGATCGGCGATCCGGACGGAAGCGGTACCCCATGAACGCCACACTCGACGTCGTCGTCGTCGGCTCGGGCCACAACGCCCTGGTCTCCGCGTGTTATCTCGCCCGCGACGGATGGTCGGTGGAGGTTCTCGAACGCGACACCGTGCCGGGCGGCGCCGTCTCCACCGTCGAACGTTTCCCCGGATATGCCGTCGACCGCGGCTCCTCGGCGCACATCATGGTGCGCCACTCCGGGATCGTCGAGGAACTCGATCTCGCCGCCCACGGCCTGCGCTACATCGACTGCGACCCGTGGGCGTACGCGCCGCCCCCGGCGGACTCCGACCGTCCCGGCATCGTCTTCCACCGCGATCTCGACCGGACCTGCGCCTCCGTCGAGGCCGCCTGCGGACGCCGCGAGGCCGACGCGTACCGCCGCTTCGTGCAGGACTGGGGCCCGCGCAGCGCGGCGGTGATGACGTCGTTCACCCGTCCCCCGACCGGCCGGCACCTGCTGTCCTCGTTCTGGGGACTCGACGCGGGTGAGGGTGGCAGCGCCCTGTCCCGCCGGTTCCTCACCACCGGCGACAGCCTGCTCGACGAGTACTTCGACGACGAACCCCTCAAGGCGGCCCTCGCCTGGTTCGGCGCGCAGTCCGGCCCGCCCATGTCCGAACCCGGCACCGCGGCGATGGTGGGCTTCGCCGCCCTCATGCACACCCTTCCCCCGGGTCGCGCGATCGGCGGAAGCGGTGCGCTCACCCAGGCCCTGCTGTCGCGGCTGCGGTCCGATGGCGGCACGGTGACCTGCGGCGACGCCGCCACCGAGATCCGCCGGACCGGCGATCTGTGGACCGTGCGCACCGAATCGGGACGCTCGGTGCAAGCCCGCAGGGTCGTCGCCGGATGCCACGTGCTGACCACGCTGGATCTGCTCGACCGCGGCGGATACGACCGCGACCGGCTCGAGGGCTGGCGTCGCAGCATGCGGGTCGGTCCGGGCATCGGCATGGTCCTGCGCCTCGGCACCGACTCGCTGCCCCGCTACCGCGGCTGCGACGAGCCCGAATCGACGACCTCCGGTCTGCAACTGCTCGTCGACGACCGCGCCCACCTGCGCGCCGCGCACGGTGCCGCGATGGCGGGAGACCTGCCCCCGCGACCCACCGTCCTCGCGATGAGCTTCTCCGCCCTCGACCCGACGATCGCACCCGACGGCAAGCACCAGATCACGCTGTGGTCCCAGTGGCATCCGTACGCGCTGCGCGGCGGACGTCGCTGGGCGGACATCGCCGGCGCCGAGACCGACCGCGTCCTCGCCGAGATGGAGACGCGCTCTCCCGGCTTCACCGCGAGCGTGGAGCACTGCCACGTGCAGACCCCCGCGGACATCGAGAGCGAACTCGGCCTGCTCGGCGGGAACGTCATGCACGTGGAGATGTCGCTGGACCAGATGTTCCTGTGGCGTCCGCTGCCGGAGCTGTCCGGCTACCGGGTGCCCGACGCGCCCGGCCTCTATCTCACCGGCGCCTCGACCCATCCCGGTGGTGGAGTCTCCGGTGCGAGCGGCCGCAACGCCGCCCGGGTCGCCCTCGCCGACGCCAAGGGCAGTCTCGTGGACCGCGTGAAGGGCTGGGTGTCGCGGTGACCGACACCCGCGTCCCCGCACCGCCCCGACCGGCCCGGTGGCGGACGGTCCTTCCGATCGTCCCGGCCGTCGCCGCGGTCCTCGCCCAGATCGCCTATCCCCTCACCGAGGGCGGCGCCCGGGACGCCGCGACCGTCGCGGTCGTCACGCTGCTCACCGCCGCCTGCCTCGTCCACGCCGCGTTGAACCGCGGCATCACCTTCGCCGTCGTCCTGTTCGTCAGCTCGGCGGGCATCGGGTATCTGTCCGAGGTGGTCGGCACGATGACCGGCTATCCCTACGGCTGCTACAGCTACGTCACCGACAGGCTCGGGCCGGCCGCACTCGACGTCCCGCTGGTGGTGCCGCTGGCGTGGTCGGCGGGCCTGTACCCCGTCTGGTGCGTGGCCTCCCGCCTCGTCCGCAACGGTCCCGGCAGGGTCGCGGCGGTCACCATCGGCATGCTGGGCTGGGATCTCTATCTCGACCCCCAGATGGTGGCGGACGGGCACTGGTCGTGGTGCAACGCCGGCGGCCTGCCCGGGATCGAGCACATCCCGCTCACCAACTACGCGGGCTGGCTCCTCGTCGCCGCGATCATGGCGACCGTGCTCGTGCTCGTCGACTCCCGCTCGGACCGTGCCGACGCGCCCCGGCGCGACGCCGTGCCGATTGCGCTGTTCCTGTGGACGTGGCTCGGTTCGGCCCTCGCCCACAGCGCCTTCCTCGACGCTCCCGAACTCGGCTACTCCGCGGTCTACGGGCTGGTCGTCATGGGGGTACTGGGTCTTCCCCTGCTGGTCTCACTCGTCCGGTCGTGGCGCGCAAGCGTGTCCGGTTCCGGGCGGGACGAGGCACGACTCGCCGCGAGCGACCCGAAGAACCGACGAGGATGACCGTGCCTGGCACCATGTTCTCCGTGCAGTCGTCCATCCTGTCCGTCCGCCGTCGTGTCGTCGCGGTCGTGGGGCTCGTGCTCCTCGGCCTCCCGCTCCTCACCGGCTGCCTGCGCGTGCAGGCGACGATGGGGATCTCCTCCGACGACCGTGTGTCGGGGCAGATCGTCGCCGCGACCATCCCCGCCGACGAGAACGATCCCGGCCCCGAACTCACCGCTCCCTCGGCCCTGGCCGGGAAGGTGCGGGTGCAGGAGTACTCGCAGGACGGCTACGTCGGGAGCCAGGTCTTCTTCAACGACCTCACCTTCGGCGACGTCCAGCAGCTCGCCACGATGTCCGATCAGAGCGCCGGCATGTTCCAGCTCAACCTGCAGCGCTCGGGCGATCTGGTGGCACTGAACGGACGTGTGGATCTCGAGTCCGCTCCCACCCAGGGCACCGACGTGCAGTTCACCATCGCGTTCCCCGCCCGGGTGGCGACCACCAACGGCACCCGCGAGTCGGATTCGGTCGTGACCTGGAAGATTCCGGCCGGCGAGGTGAGCACCCTCCGCGCGGAGGTGCGCTACGCCGATCCCAACACGCGCGGTTTCGCGGGCTGGGCCGGAATCATGGCCGGCGGCGCCTTCGGTGTCACGCTGATCATCGCCGGCGCGGCCTGGTTCACCCGCAATCCCGCGCCGCAGTGGTCGTCGGCGAACGGGACGCGGTCCTGACCCGCCTTCCGCGCGACCCGTCCCCCGGTCTCACGCGACTCGTCGCCGGTGGCGCTCTCGTCGCCTCCTACGGCGCGGCCGTTGCCGTCGCGAACCGGGTCTCGCTCCCTCGTCTCGTGCCGGGACCGGTGGTCGACGAGCAGGTCACCGTCGTCGTCCCCGCCCGCGACGAGGCGCCCCGCATCGCCGCGATCGTGTCCGACCTGCGGGCACAGACAGGACTGCACGCCCTGCGCGTGGTGATCCTCGACGACGACTCGTCCGACGGCACCGCCGACCTGGCCACGGCCGCGGCCGAGGGCGACGAGCGCATCACCGTCGTCCGATCGACACAGCCACCGCCCGAAGGATGGACCGGGAAGGCGGCCGCGTGCGCCGCAGCCGTCGCCCACGCCGGATCGACTACCGACAGCGGCATCGTCGTGTTCGTCGACGCGGACGTCCGGCTCGCACCCGACGCGCTCGCCGCCGCCGTCGCTCTGCTGCGCCACCAGGACGCCGCGCTCGTCTCACCGTTCCCGTACCAGCTCACCGGATCGGCGCTCGAACGGCTCGTGCAGCCCCTGCTGTTCTGGTCGTGGTTCTCGTTGCTCCCCGTCGCGGTCTCGCACCGCACCCACCGGCCGTCGATGGCGGTCGCGTGCGGACAGTTCCTCGTCTTCGACGCGCGCGCCTACGCGGCGATCTGCGGGCACGCCGCGGTCGCGGCGAGTCCCACGGAGGATCTGGATCTGGCCCGGACACTGCGTCGCGCCGGACTGCCTACGACGGTCGCGGCCGCGGGCGGACTGGCGTCGTGCCGGATGTACGACGGAGCCCGCCCGCTGATCGGCGGTTACACCCGCTGGTTGTGGTCGGCGTTCGGATCCCCGGTCGGGGCGGCCGCGGTGGTCGCGCTGTATCTCCTCGCCTACTTCGTGCCCCCGGCCGCGGCGCTTCTCGGCGGGGGACGGACGCGACGCTGGGGCGTGGCCGGTGCCACCGCGGGCGTGACGTCACGCCTTCTCGCGCGCGTCACCGAGCGGGGAGGACGCCGACACCCGGACGCTTCGGACCGTCCCGTCGACGATCTGCTGGACGCCGCGGCGCACCCGGCATCGGTCCTGGCGGCCGGTGCGCTCACGGCGTCGTCGATCCGGGCACGGCGCAGCGGACGCGCGGCGTGGAAGGCCCGCGTCCTGCCCTGACCCCGAACCGGCGCGGGCCGGATGTCAGGCCGGCTGCACCGCGGCGGGAGCTTCGAGTTCGTAGCCGAGGCGGTCGAGCACCTCGCCGGTCGCGCGGGCGAAGTTGAGCGTGATGAAGTGCAGGCACGGCGCACCCTCGGAGATCAGCCGCTCGCACATCTCCGTCGCCACCTCGATGCCCACCTCGCGCACCGCGGCGCGGTTCTCCTCCGGACCGTCGCCTGCCGCGCGCCGCAGCCGCTCCTCGAGAACGGGCGGCAGATGCGAACCCGACAGTTCGAGGCTGCGCCGCGCCGAGCGCAGCGACGTGATGGGCATGATCTCGGGGATGATCGGCTTGAGCCCCTGCTCGGCGTCGCAGGCCACGACCCGGTCGCGCAGCCTCAGGTAGTGCTCGACGTCGAAGAACATCTGGGTGATCGAGTACTCGGCACCCGCACGGAGCTTCTGCACGAGATAGCGGGTGTCGTGATCGAGGTCCGGGGACCGGTGGTGTCCTTCGGGGAACGACGCGACGCCCACGTGGAAGTCGCCGAGCTCGCGCACCAGACGCACGAGCTCGTCGGCGTATTCGAGACCTTCGGGGTGCTTTTCCCACTCGCCGAGCGGGTTGCCCGGCGGGTCACCGCGCAGCGCGAGGATGTTGGTGATGCCGCGGTCGGCGTAGGCGCCGACCATCGCGCGCAGTTCGTCGATGCTGTGCCCGACGGCCGTGAGGTGCGCGACCGGCAGGAGGGTGGTCTCCTCGGCGAGGCGTCCGGTGACTCGGACCGTACGGTCGCGGGTGGAGCCCCCGGCGCCGTAGGTCATCGATACGAAGGCCGGGCCGAGACGTTCGAACGTCCGCACGGCGCGCCACAGTCGTCCCTCGGCCTCGGCGTCGCGAGGCGGGGAGAACTCGACGGAGAACGGAATGCGGCCCGAACGCGCGGACCCGAGACGGTCCACGATCGACGGGGTCCGAGAAATCCCGCCGTCCTCGGTTGCCCTGACGAAGTCGCTTGTCACCGGTCCAGCATAGGTGGCGCCCCCGGGGCGGTCGCTACCGGCGACGACCCGACTGTGCGGATAGGCTGGTCGCGGCACCTCCGGCTCACCCGCCTCCGAGGTGCCGTCACCCATCGACCTGGAGGTTTCGTCCTGTCTACCGGCGCCGTTCACCTGTCTGCCGAGCAGCTCCCCCATCGGGTGGAGGACTCCCTCCGGCAGTTCTTCACCTCACGCTCCGACCTGGTCGACTCGGTGGGCAATGGATACCGGCAGGCCGTCGACACGCTCGAGGCATTCGTGCTGCGCGGCGGCAAGCGGGTGCGTCCGCGTTTCGCCTGGACGGGCTGGCTCGGCGCCGGTGGTGACCCGACCGGGCCGGACGCCGAGGCCGTCCTGCAGGCGTGCTCCGCGCTCGAGCTCGTGCAGGCCGCGGCGCTCGTCCACGACGACATCATCGATGCCTCCACCACGCGCCGCGGATTCCCCACCGTGCACGTCGAGTTCACCGAGCAGCACCGGAAGGCCGGCTGGCACGGCAGGCCGGAGCAGTTCGGCGAGTCGGTCGCGATCCTGCTCGGCGACCTCGCCCTGGTCTGGGCCGACGACATGCTGCACTCGGCGGGGCTCGACCCCGCGACCGTCGCGCGCGTGGTCCCGGCCTGGACCGCGATGCGCACCGAAGTGCTCGGCGGGCAGTACCTCGACATCGCCAACGAAGTGGCGGCGGACGAATCGGTGGAGGCCGCTACGCGGGTCAACCGGTTCAAGACCGCGGCGTACACGATCGAACGCCCCCTGCACATCGGCGCTGCCCTCGCCGGCGCCGACGACGACCTCATCGCCGCATACCGCCGCTTCGGCACCGACATCGGCCTGGCGTTCCAGCTGCGCGACGACCTGCTCGGTGTCTTCGGCGACCCCGAGGTCACCGGCAAGCCTTCGGGCGACGACCTGCGCTCGGGCAAGAGGACCGTCCTGTACGCGCTGGCGCTGGAGACGGCCGATGCCTCCGATCCGGCCGCGGCCGAGCTGCTGCGCACCTCGATCGGGACCGATCTGTCCGACGCGCAGGTCGAGCACCTCCGCTCGCTGCTCGTCGATCTCGGCGCGGTCGCCCGAATCGAGGACCGCATCTCGGAACTGACCGACAGCGCGTTCGAGGCGCTCGAGGCGTCCGGCGCCACCGAGGAGGGCAAGGCCCTTCTGCGCGAGTCGGCGGTCGCGGCGACGCGACGGGTGGCGTGAGGGCGGTGCGGACCGTTCCCGGCGCCGACCGGGTCGTCGTGGTCGGTGCCGGTCTCGCCGGTCTGTCGGCGGCACTGTACCTGCGCGGCGCCGGTAAGGACGTCACGGTGCTCGAACGCGCCGACGACGTCGGCGGCCGGGTCGGCAGCTATCACGGCCCGGGCTACGAGATCGACAACGGCGCCACCGTGCTGACGATGCCCGAGTTGATCGACGACGCGCTCGCCGCGGTGGGCACCGACCGCAACTCCGTCCGGCCGGCCCTGCGCACCCGGCGACTGTCCCCCGCCTATCACGCGCGGTTCGCCGACGGCACCTCGATCGACGTGCACTCCGACCCCGACGCCATGGTCGCGGAGATCTCACGGGTGTGCGGTCCCGACGAGGCACGCCGCTATCTGGGGTTGCGCGCGTGGCTCGCCGACATCTTCGACGCCGAGTTCGACCGCTTCATGGACGCGAGTTTCGACTCGCCGCTCGACCTGGTCTCGTCCCCGGCGGCGCTGCGCGATCTGGCGCGTCTGCTCCGACTGGGCGGGTTCGGCAGGCTCGGCGCGCAGGTGAACCGCAGGGTCACCGACCCGCGCCTGCGCCGCGTCTTCACCTTCCAGGCGCTGTACGCGGGGGTCGCTCCGGCACGGGCCCTCGCCGTCTACGGGGCCATCGCCCACATGGACACGTCGCTGGGCGTGTACGCGGTGGACGGCGGCATGCGGTCGGTCGCCCGCGCGATGGCCGCGGCGTTCGTCGAGGCCGGCGGACGGCTCGAACTCGGCCGGGAGGTGACCTCGCTCGACCTCTCCGCCGGTCGGGTCGACGGTGTCCGCACCCGCGACGGACAGCGCTTCCCGTGCGACGCGGCCGTCCTGACCCCCGACACCCCGGTGGTCGACGGATTGCTGCCGCGCCGACGGTGCCGCCGCACGCTGGCCGCGCCGTCGGCCGTCGTGCTGCACGGGTCGGTCCCCACCGGGGTGACCCGTGGCTGGGCGGCGCAACACCACCACGTGATCGATTTCGGCGGGGAGTGGGACCGCACCTTCGCGGAGATCACCCGCAGCCGCGGACGCGGCCGGCCGATGTCGGACCCCTCGCTGCTCATCACGCGACCGGCACTGTCCGATCCCGGCCTGCGATTCACCCGTGAGGGCGTCGAGCACGAACCGTTGTCGGTGCTGGCGCCATGCCCGAACCTCGACAGCGCTCCGCTCGCCTGGGCCGAGCTCGCGGTGCCCTATCGCAACGAACTGCTCGACGTCCTCGACCGCCGCGGATACGGCGGCATCACGGACGGTTTCCGCGTCGACCACATCGACACGCCGGCCACCTGGCACGCTCGTGGCATGCAGGCGGGCAGCCCGTTCTCGAGCGCTCACGTCTTCCGGCAGACGGGACCGTTCCGGCGCCGCAACCTCGATCCGGCCGTTCCCGGCGTGGTGCTCGCGGGGTCGGCGACGGTGCCGGGCGTCGGTGTCCCCACCGTGCTGTTGTCCGGAAGGCTCGCCGCCGAACGGCTCGGTGTTCCGCGAAGGCGGTGACACCGGGCGCACCACGCTCCGCGTCTCCACTAAACTGTCCTCGTTCGCCAGCTATCTGCGCGCCGCGCATCCACACGTCCACGGGGGAGGAACCGTACCGATGTCGTCCCCTGCCTCGCCCGACGCCGAGCCGCAGACCTCGCCCGCGCCGGAGGGGACGGCCGCACCGAAGGGTGAGCGTCCGAAGCACGCATTCCTGAGGAGTCCCGCCGGCCATGCCGCGCTGCTCGGCGCCTGGGGCGCGGTACTCATGACCTTCGGCAGTTTCGGATCGGGCAGTGTCCGGCGGATCGACCCGCTGCTCGAGGACATCTATCTGTCGTGGCTGCGGTTCGGCCACGGCCAGTTGCTCTCGCGGATCATCCTGTGGGTCGGTGTGCTCCTCATGATCGCAGCGTGGGTGCGCGTCGGCCGGGCGACCCTCGCCGGCCACGTCACGGTGCGCGATCTGTGGACGGTGCTGCCCGCGTGGACCGCTCCCCTGCTGGTCGCGACACCGATGTTCAGCCGCGACGCCTACTCCTACCTCGCGCAGGGCGCACTGCTGCGCGACGGTTTCGACCCGTACGAGGTGGGCCCGGTCGTCAATCCGGGCGTCCTGCTCGACAACGTCAGCAATGTGTGGACAACGACGACCACGCCCTACGGGCCCGTCCACCTGCTGCTCGGTGCGGGCATCACGTCCATCACCGACGACAACGTGGTGACGGGCACCTGGCTGTGGCGCCTGACCATGCTTCCCGGCCTGGCACTCATGGCGTGGGCCGTGCCGAAACTCGCCCGTCGCATGGGCGGAAATCCCGCGATTGCCCTGTGGCTCGCAGTGCTGAACCCGCTCGTACTGATCCACCTCGTCGGCGGTGTGCACAACGAGCTGCTGATGGTCGGTCTCATGATCGCCGGCATCGTGTTCGTGCTCGAGGGCCGGCACCTCGGCGGCATCGCCCTGGTCTCCCTCGGCGCC
This sequence comes from Rhodococcus sp. 852002-51564_SCH6189132-a, assembly GCF_001665495.1. Taxonomy (NCBI): domain Bacteria; kingdom Bacillati; phylum Actinomycetota; class Actinomycetes; order Mycobacteriales; family Nocardiaceae; genus Rhodococcus; species Rhodococcus sp. 852002-51564_SCH6189132-a. The sequence goes on along the minus strand of NZ_LZMJ01000035.1, from coordinate 14,925 downwards.
GCGATCAAGGCCACCGCAGGATTGGCACTGCCCTTCCTGGTGTGGGTGTGGATGATCCACGAACGCGATCGTGCGCTTGCCGAGGGACGCGAACCGGCAGCGCCCGTGCGCCTGTTCGCCAAGGCCGTCGGCCTGGGACTGGGGGTCTTCGCCGCGGTCTTCGGTGGCACCTCGTTGCTCGCCGGTGTCGGCATCGGCTGGCTCACCGCCCTGTCCGGCTCGTCGAAGATCATCAACTGGCTGTCGCTGCCGACGATGATGGCGCACGCCGTCACCTGGGTCACTCCGTGGCGGCTCGGATCGGTCCTCGACATCACACGCATGCTCTGCGCGATCGCGCTGGTGGTGATCCTCGTGTGGGCGTGGTGGCGCTTCCGCCGCACCGAGCGCGACGCGATCTTCGGGATCGTCGTGGCGCTGACTGCGGTGACCCTGCTGTCGCCCGCCGCGCTGCCCTGGTACTACTCCTGGCCGCTCGCCGTCGCCGCCGCCTTCGCGATGTCGCCCCGGGTGCTCATGGTGCTCGTCGCACTGTCGACATGGCTGATGTTGATCTTCAACCCCGACGGGTCGATCGGGATGTACAACATCGCGCACGTCGCGCTCGCGGTGTTCGCCTCGATCGTCGCGGCCCGTTCGCTGGTCACCTACGACCCGCTGCGCCTGCGGTTACGACCTCGACCGGCATCACCCGCCGGCGCTGCCCTGGACGACCGTGCCTGAGCGCCCCACGGGGATCGCGGCCGACGATCTCACCCGGGCCTACGCCTACTGCGCCGAGCTCACCGCCGAACACGGACGCACCTACAACCTCGCGACCCGGCTGCTGCCCGCCTCGCGACGACACGCCGTGCACGCGCTCTACGGCTTCGCCCGACACGTCGACGACATCGTCGACGTCACCGCCGTGGACGACCCGGAGGCCGCGATCCGTGGTGTCGACGACGCGCACAGCCGTCTGCACGCCGCACTCGCGGGCGCTCCCGGCCCGCTCGACCACACCGGTCTCGTGGTCCGCGCGCTTGCCGACACGATCGGGCAGTACCGCATCCCGATCGACTATTTCGAGGCGTTCATCCGATCCATGCGCATGGACGTGCCCGGCACGCCCGAGTTCCGGCCCCGCTACGGGACCATGGAGGAACTGCGCGAGTACATGTACGGCTCGGCGGCGGTGATCGGTCTCGAACTGCTGCCGATCCTCGACGTCGACGATCCGGCCGCCCCGCCCGCCGCAGCCGCGCTCGGGGCGGCGTTCCAGCTCACCAACTTCATCCGCGACGTGGGCGAGGACCTCGAACGCGGACGTCTCTACATCCCGCTCGAACTGTGGTCGGCCTTCGGGGTCGACATCGACCTGCTGCAGGAATGCCGGCGCACCGACGCGATGGACCCGAGGGTCCGGCGGGCACTCGCCCACGCGGTCGCGCTGACCCGCGCCGAATATCGCAAAGCCGAACCCGGGCTGGAGGTACTCCCCGACCGGATCCGGCCGGGTATCCGCGCAGCCTTCACGCTCTACGGGCGGATTCTCGACGAGGTCGAACGCAGCGGGTTCCGGGTGCTCGACCGGCGCGCGACGGTTCCGCGCCGCACGCGCGCCGCGGTCATGATCACCGAGTACGTCGCCGGCTCACTGCTCCGGAAGCGGTAACGACGCCCCGGAGACTCAGAAGGCGAGCGCCTGCGCCCGCCGCACGACCTCGCGCGCGGACTGCGTGTGCATCGCGGCCACAGGGCATCCGCCGGGAAGAGAATCGTCCTCGGCGAAGAGCCACCGCAGGATCTCGTCGTCCTCGTAACCGCCGTCGTGCAGCACCGCGATCACGCCCGGAAGACCCTTGAGAACGTTTCCTTCCTCGTCGAGAAAGGCCTCGGGCAGGACCGGCACGCGGTCGCGCTTGAACGCCAGCAGCTGCCGGTCGCGCACCATCTGGTGTACGCGGGAGGTGGCGACGCCGAGGCTCTTGGCCACGTCGACGAGCTGCACCACGGGCACGGAGCGGTCGAGAACGTCGTCGCAGTAAGGAATTGCACTCACCCCACCACGTTATCGCTGCGGCCGCGCAGGCAGCTACGCGGCTACCGTCCACGGGAGCTGGCTACGATCGACGGGGACGAAATCGCTCCGCACACGCGGAGCCGGAGCTTCGTCACGTCGATACCTCGAAGGCCCGGGTACCGGCGTCCCACCATCACGCACGAGACACGGGGGTACACCGGGTGACCGCTGGAGGCGACCGACTGGTCGGCGTCGTGCTCGACCGGCGTTATCGCATCGAATCGCAGATCGCGCGGGGCGGCATGTCGACCGTCTACCGCGGCACCGACATGCGTCTCGACCGTCCCGTCGCCGTGAAGATCATGGATCCGCAGTTCGCGGCCGATCCCCAATTCCTGGCACGGTTCGAGTTCGAGGCCAGATCCGTCGCGCGATTGACGCATCCCGGGCTCGTCGCGGTCTACGACCAGGGCCAGGACGGCGATCACGTCTTCCTCGTGATGGAGCTCGTCGAGGGCGGCACCCTGCGCGAGCTGCTGCGCGAACGCGGGCCGATGCCGCCGCACGCCGCGGCCGCCGTGGCCGCACCGGTCCTCGGAGCCCTGGCCGTCGCCCACCGGGCGGGTCTCGTGCACCGCGACATCAAGCCCGAGAACATCCTCATCTCCGGCAACGGTGAGGTGAAGATCGCCGACTTCGGGCTCGTCCGGGCGGTCGCCGCCGCGACCACCACCTCGCGCAGCGTGATCCTCGGCACCGCGGCGTACCTGTCTCCGGAGCAGGTGACCGTCGGCAGCGCCGACGCGCGTAGCGACGTCTACTCCGCCGGTGTGCTCGTGTACGAGATGCTCACCGGCCGCACTCCCTTCACCGGCGACACGTCCCTGTCGGTGGCATACCAGCGCGTGGAGAAGGACGTGCCGGATCCGAGTTCGGCCATCGACGGGGTTCCTCCCGAACTGGACGCCTTCGTCCGCCGGGCCACCGAACGCGAACCGACGGAACGCTACGCCGACGCGCAGGTGATGGCCGTCGCGCTCGGCGAGATATGCGACACGCTCGATCTCCCCCGCTACCGGGTTCCGGCTCCGAGACGATCCGCGGTGCGGACGCCACCCGTGGTGGATCCCGATGCCGCGGCACCGACCCGCACCATCGACGGCGCCGCTTCCGGGCCTGCCGATCCTGCTCCGCCGACGACGGTGCTTACCGGCTCGGCCGCGAACTCGCATGCTCCGACGACCGTGCAGACCGCCGTGCCGGCCACGCCCGGCCCGAATGCACCGGCCACGCCCGGCCCGAATGCACCGGCCACGCGCCCGCACCCGACCCGGGTCGCGACCCGCACCCATCCGCGTCCCGATACCGAACCGGTGGCGCCCCGGCCCGACTACGCCGTCCACCGCCGCCGTCAGCGCCGGTCCGCCGCCGGTTGGATCGCCGCGATCATCGTGCTCGCGTTGTTCATGGGGATCGCCGGGTGGTGGCTCGGCGCCGGCCGGCTCAGCGACGTCCCGACCGTGCTGGGACTCGACAAGGCGGCGGCCGTGTCCGCGATCGAGACGGCCGGATTGTCCAGCGAGATCCGGGGCGAATACTCCGACGACGTTCCCGTCGACACCGTCCTCGGCACCGACCCCACCGCGGGCTCACGCGTGCCCGACGGCGACACGATCGCGTTGCTCGTGTCGCTCGGCAGACCGACCGTCCCGTCCATTCCCGGCGCCGGTGAGAGATCCGTCGTCGAGGACGAACTGCGGAGCCGCACCTTCGAACCGGTCGAGGGCGGTACCGCGTTCAGCACCACGGTGCCCGAGGGCGGAGTGGCCGCGCTCGACCCCGCGCCCGGCACCGTCCTGCCCGTGGGGTCCGAGGTCGCGCTTGTGATCAGCAAGGGATCGCCGCCCGTGACCCTGCCCGATCTGACCGGGCGCCCCGTCGACGAGGCGCGTCGCATCCTCGACGAGGCAGGCCTGACCGTCGGGGACATCCGTGAGGTCTTCGACGCCGATGTCGACGAGGGGCGGGTCATCGGCACCGACCCGGAGGAGGGCGAAGACGTCAGCGCCGGCGGAACCGTCACCCTCCTTGTATCCAATGCAGTGAAGGTGCCGTCGATGTTGGGACGCTCGGTGGGCTCGGCCCGCGACGAACTCACCCGCCTCGGATTCGAGGTCGAGGTGCGGCAACTCGGCGACTCCGACCGCTCGGTCGTGATCGGCCAGAATCCCGGGGCGGGGCGGAGAGCAGAACAGGGCAGCACGGTCACGCTGACCGCACTGCCCTGATCCGACCGCCTGTCCCCTACCCGCGGAGCATCTCCGCTGTGATCAACCGCGGAGCATCTCCACTGCGATCAACCGCGGAGCATCTCCGCTGCGATCAACCGCGGAGCATCTCCGCTGCGATCAACCGCGGAGCATCTCCGCGACCAGGAACGCGAGTTCGATCGACTGCTGCGTGTTCAGCCGCGGATCGCACGCCGTCTCGTAGCGACCGTGCAGGTCGAGATCGGAGATGTCCTGGGCACCGCCGAGGCACTCGGTGACGTCCTCACCGGTGAGCTCGACGTGGATGCCACCCGGATGCGTGCCCAGCGCGCGATGCACCTCGAAGAAGCCCTGCACCTCGTCGACGATGCGGTCGAAGTGACGGGTCTTGTAGCCGGTGGACGCCTCGTGGGTGTTGCCGTGCATCGGGTCGCACTGCCAGATCACCTTGTGACCGGAGGCCTCGACGCGCTCGATGATGCCGGGCAGCAGATCGCGGACCTTCGAGTGACCCATCCGGGAGATCAGGGTCAGTCGGCCCGGCGTGTTGTGCGGATCCAGGCGCTCGACGTACTCGACGGCCATCTCCGGGGTGGTCGACGGACCGATCTTCAGACCGATCGGGTTCGACAGCAGTTCCGCGAACGCGATGTGCGCGCCGTCGAGCTGGCGGGTGCGATCACCGATCCACAGGAAGTGGGCCGACAGGTCGTACAGACGCGGCTTGTCGCCCGAGTTGTCGAGGCGCAGCATCGCGCGCTCGTAGTCGAGGACGAGAGCCTCGTGGCTGGCATAGATCGTCGCCGCGCGCAGATTCGGGTCGATGACACCGCAAGCGTCCATGAATCGCAGACCACGATCGATCTCGGAGGCGAGCGCCTCGTAGCGGGCACCGGCGGGCGAGGCCGAGACGAAGGCCCGGTTCCAGTCGTGCACGCGGTGCAGGTCGGCCTCACCGGCGGCGGTGACGGCACGCACGAGGTTCATCGCGGCGCTCGCGTTCGCGTAGGCGCGCACGAGGCGCGACGGATCGTGCCTGCGCACCTCGGCATCGGCGACCAGCGAGTTGACCATGTCGCCGCGGTAGGACGGCAGACCGAGCGCGTCGGTGTCGGACGAACGCGGCTTGGCGTACTGGCCGGCGATCCGCGCGACCTTCACGACCGGCGTCGACGCACCGTAGGTCAGCACCACCGCCATCTGCAGCAGCGTGCGGATGTTGCCCTTGATGTGCGGCTCGGTGTTGTCCGCGAACGTCTCGGCGCAGTCGCCACCCTGGAGGAGGAAGGCCTCACCCCGAGCGACGGCGGCGAGCTGGTTCTGCAGCTCCTCGACCTCGCGGGGCACGGTGATGGGAGGCACGCTCTCGAGCACGGTGCGCATCGCCGCGGCCTGTTCCTCGGGCCAGCTGGGCTGCTGCAGCGCCGGCTTTGCAAGCGCCGCGTCGAGGTTGGCACGCAGCTCCTCGGGCAACGGGGGAAGTTCGGGCAAGCGGTCGATCGGCACGTCGACAGTCCAGTTCACCCGTCCAGGATATGGCGTGACGGCCGGAAGCGGCGCAGCACCCCGTTACCCGCGTCACCGCGACCGGCGAGCAACCTCGATCGCTTCGAACTTTGCGAGGTTGTGGCGGGCGTCGGCGAGGGCGTCGTGGTTGTCGTCCGGCGCCGGGGGCAGGGGCGGTGAGCCCGAGTCCTCCCAATACTGCCGGAGCTCGCGGGTGAAGCGGGGCAGGACGTCCGGGAGTTCGGGCATGGTGCCCCACAGCTGGACGAGCACGACGTGGTCGTAGGCTCCGATCCACGCCCACAGTTCGGGCCGGATGCCCGGTCGTGGCACGAGGAACTTCAGCAAGTCGTCGCGGATCCTCGATCGCGACTTCCAGGCGGGGTGCGCCGGGGGCGGGAGCTTCGGGAGGACGTTGCGGCGCACCCAGGCTCCGGCCCGGGTCGGGTCGAACTCGGTCGACACCGCGTAGAACTCGCGGCCGTCCTCGCAGGCGACACCGATCGAGACGAGTTCGATCGTGCGTCCGTCCTCGATGAACTCGCAGTCGTAGAAGTAGCGCACCTGCTCACCCGGCGCGCGTGTCGGGAACGCGGTCCGCGACGGGACCGTCCTGCGGCGGGGTCGCGGCACTGCCGTTCATCGACGCGCCCGTGTCCCCGACCCCCGACTCGTCCGCCGAGCCCTTGTTCTTGAGGGAGGCGGCGTAGATGTCGACGTACTCCTGGCCCGACAGCTGCATGAGCGAGTACATGACCTCGTCGGTGACGGTGCGCTCCACGAACCTGTTTCCGCCCATGCCCTCGAACCGGGAGAAGTCGATGGGCTCACCGATCCGGACGGTGATCTTCGCCGGTCGCCACATCTTCGACCCGATGGGGTTCATCCGGTCGGTGCCGATCATGGCGACGGGGATCACGGGGACGCCGGTCTCCAGCGCCAGTCGCGCGAGGCCGGTCTTGCCCTTGTAGAGGCGTCCGTCGGGTGAGCGGGTGCCCTCGGGATAGATGCCGAGCAGCTTGCCCTGGCCGAGCACCCGGACCCCGGCGTTGAGCGCATCCTGCGCGGCGTCGGCGCCGGTGCGGTCGATGGGGACCTGCCCGACGGACGAGAAGAACCAGCGCTGGAAGGCGCCCTTGAGTCCGGTGCCGGTGAAGTACTCACTCTTCGCGAGGAAGGTGATGCGCCGACGTACGAGGAGGGGAAGGTAGAACGAGTCGAGGACGGCCCGGTGGTTACTGGCCAGGATCGCCGGTCCGTGCGCCGGAATGTTCTCGCCGCCTTCGAACTTCGGACGTCCTATGAGCCACAGCAGCGGCCCCAGGAGGGCGTACTTGAACAGCCAGTACCACATGGCATCCTTCCCGAATCCGATCATCCCCCACACGGATCGGTGCAGCACCGCCCGCCGGTCGACTCTACGACGACGCGACTGCCCCTCGCACATCGCCCCAGTGCTCGACCCCACCCTTTCAACGTCGACGTGACGATAATCTCACCTCCGGCGAATCTCACCTCCAGTGGAATTCGACTACAGCGGCGGTCGTGAGGTTTCGATCGCGGATCGGGCGAGATCGGCGGCACCGATGAGCCCGGCGGCGTCGCCGAGCTGCGCGACCCGGACGCGCGCGAGAGGACGATGGCCGGCGCCGGTGGTCACGGCCGCGTAGTGCTCGCGCGCGGCGTCGAGGAACAGTGGCGCGGAACCGGAGACTCCTCCCCCGATGACGACGAGCTCGGGGTCGTAGACGTCGGCGACGAGCGCCAGTCCGAGCGCGAGCCTGCGGGCGAAATCGTCGAAGGCCGCGAGAGCGACGGGGTCGCCGTCGTGGGCCGCACCGGCGACCCGCCGGCCGGTGAGCGATCCGGGATCCGAGGCGATCTCGCCCGCGAGAACGGACCGCCCGGGTTCGGCCGCGAGCATCTCGACGGTCGTGTCCACGAGACCCGTTCCGCTGCAATACCTCTCCCAACATCCCTGCTTGCCGCACGGGCAGGGCCGCCCGTCGGGCACGACCTGCAGGTGACCGAGTTCGGGCGCCACACCGTAGGCACCGCGATAGATCCTGCCGTCGAGCAGCAGGGCCGCGCCGATGCCCGTTCCGAGCGCAACCATCACCGCGATCGTGCTGCCCGCGGCGGCGCCGAAGCGGTACTCGGCCCAGGCCGCGGCATTGGCGTCGTGTTCGAGGACGACCGGCAACCCGAAGCGTTCGGTGAGCGTCTCGGCGAGCGGCGTATCGCGCCACGGCAGATGCGGTGCGAACCGCACGGTGGTGCGGTCCTCGGTGAGGAAACCCGCGACCCCCAGCCCGACCGCGCCGATGTCGTTGCGCTCACGCAGATGCTCGACGAGCCGGTGCAGCGCGTTCTCGAGGGCGACCGCGGAGGACGGCGTCTGCGTGCGCACACTGTCGACGACGTCGCCGTTACGGTCGACGGCCGCCGCGCGGATGCTCGTGCCCCCGATGTCGATCCCGACCGTGAGCCCGGGGTCGTGCGTGTTCACGTGCGGAGGTTGACGGAGATCGGCTCGAAGGCCGGACGATCCCGCGTCGGCGGATCGGGGGTCGGCTCGGGCGGGACGCCACCGGTCGAGGGCAGGAACTGCGCGAGGAACTTCCGCAGCAACGCGATCAACGCCGCCAGTTTCGACGCCAGCCTGCTGACCAGTTCGTGGTTCTCGCCGCGAACCAGGGCTGCGGCGGCACAGAACGGGCACCACGCGCACCCGTTCGGGGTGGTCGCGGCCTCGGCGTCACCCGGCGCCGTCGAACCGGTCGCGGTATCGGGGGCGGTATGAGCCGACGCGTCGCCGGTCGCCGCGACGAACTGCTGCACCGTGCCCTCGACGCGGTCGAGCACGGCGTCGGCGAGCAACAACAACTCGGAGATCAGGGCTTCGTGGTCGTCCCTCACAGCGGCCACACCGCCGGATCCGGTACGAATCGCACCACCAGATCGGTTCCGTCGAACTCGGCATCGGAGACGGTGCACCGCCGCAGCCCCGAGGCGAGTCGCACCCGGCGTCGCATGCCGTCGGCGCCGACGACGAGGTCGTCGCCGATCCGTCCGAGTGTCAGGGACGCGGGATCGGCGAGCGGCAGGTACATGCGCATCGCGTACACCGACTCCACCCCCGTTCCCGATTCTTGCTGCACCCGGACCGGCTCGTCGGTCTCCGACGAGGGAACGAGTGCATCGCGGCGGAGCGCCGTGGCGAGCTCCTCCAGAGCTGCCAACCCTACCGGCTCCGCAGCACGGCGCTCGCACACGATCACGGGAACGTCGGTGACGGCCGCCCCGATCTCGGCGACGATCGCCTCGTGCGCGGCCCGTTGATCGGCCAGCAGCCGTGCAGCCGCACCCGAACCGCCCACCGCGGGGACGACGCCGTTGACGACGACCGCGTCGACGCGAATGCCGGACAGGGCGAGCCACGATCGCACCCGTGCGAGCTCGGCACGACCGGCGCGGTCGGGCGTCGCCACGATCACCGCGGCGCTGCGTCCGCGATCGTCGAGCAGGTCGCGTACCGCGGTGATCCCCGACAGCAACCGATCGAACAGCGCGACGAAGACACCCGCGCGGGGGTCCGGACCGGTGGCCGCCGCGACCCGGCTGTGCTGAGGCCAGATCCGTTCCAGCGAATCGGAGACCGTGCGCGGCGCGGTGAGGGTGCGCAGGGCGTCGGCGGAGGCCGGGGCGTCGACGACGACGAGAGCCCACCGTCCGCTGTCCGCGAGTCGCGCGACCTCGGCGAGCACGACCAGTTCCTCGACGCCGGGAAGCCCGGTCAGTTCGTCGGGCTCGGGCAGGTCGAACTGGTCTGCGTGCTCGTGCGTCCCGGCGAGCGCCGCCATCGAGGCGAGGACCGCGTAGCGCGTGCGGAGCAGCTGCAGCGAGTCGATCTCGACCATGCCGAGGTTGTCCTCGACGGTGCGGATGTCCGTCGCGCCGGCGTCCCGGTTCGTGGCCGGAGGCAGGTCGAGCACGTCGCCGAGGGAGTGCGCCCGGTCGATGGACACGACGAGCACGGGTTCTCCCGCACGGGCGGTCGCGAGCGCCTCGGCCGCGGCAAGGGTCGTCTTCCCGGCGCCGCCCTTTCCGAGGAACCATCGCACGCGGGCCGGGGCGTGCCGGACGTTCAGCCCTCCACCTGCTTCTTGAGTTCCTTCAGCGCGGTGTCGGTGATGACCTTCTCCGCCTTGCGCTTGAACAGACCGATCATCGGGATCGTGAGATCCACGGTGAGCTGGTAGTCGACGACCGTGGTGCCGCCGGGGGCCTCGGTCAGCACGTACGAGCCGGACTGGGCCTTCTGGATCTCACCGCTCTCGAGCTCCCAGCTCACGGCACGGTTGTCGGACGCCCACTTGTACCGCAGGACGTAGGTGTCCTTCACGATGCCGGCGTCGAGGACGAAGCGCACGCGTTCGGCGCGGCCGTCGGGACGATGTTCCACGACCTCCACGGTCTTCGCCGCCGACACCCACGTCGGATAGGCATCGAAATCTGCGATGACCTCCATGACACGCTCGGCCGGCGCGTCGATGGTGATCGACCTCTTCGTCTTCTCGGCCATGTGGTGACGGCTCCCTTTCTCGGTCCCTCGGGTGTGCACCGATCAGTCCCGCCCCGAGGGTCTATCACACACCGTGGGAACAACGGTATCGGGACGACGCTCCTTCGGTGGCTTCAGTGTCGCGGCGGTTCACCTGCCGGACGACCGGCCTCGAGACGCTGCTTGACCTCGAAGGTCATCACCTTCCCTTGGACCCGGCGCGTACGGTTCATTCCCGCGAGGTCGAGACCCGCCACCCGCTCGGGCGCGACACCGGCCGGCTCGCAGTGCAGGAAGTAGTGGATCACCGCGCCGTCGAGAACCGGCTCGATCCACACCTCCATCGTTCCGTCGAGCGGACCCGACACCGTCCACCGGATGCCCTTCTCGGCTCGGTCCTCCCGCACGGTCAGTACGAGATCGGGCCACCATGCACGCCACCGATCGAGGGCCGCGACCTCCTCGGCGATGCGCTCCGGAGGCGCCGCTACGAAGGTCTGGTCCGCCACCTGAATGCTGCTCACGCAGAACAGCTTCACATATCGCGTCGGTGACCCGTCCGGTCACCCCGCCGACGGCGTCACCGTCTCGTTCGGGGGCGCCGAGGCGTCGAGATAACCGCGCAATCTTGCGCCCAGGACGTCCCATCTCCAATCGCTGGAGACCCACTCTCGACCGGCCGCGCCCATCGCGGCGGCACGATCGGGATCGGCGAGGACACCGGACACCGCGGTCGCGACGGCTGTGACGGAGGTGCCGTCGACGACGTAGCCGGTGCGACCGTCGCGCACCGTTTCCGGGGCACCACCCGACCGGCCTGCCACGACGGGCACCCCGGTCGCGGACGCCTCGAGGTACACGATGCCCAGGCCCTCGACGTCGAGACCGCCGCCGCGGGTCCGGCACGGCATCGCGAACACGTCAGCGATGGTGTGGTGCGCGGCGAGCTCGGCCGACGGCACGGTGCCGGTGAATACGACGTGCTCCTCGACATCCGTGCGGCGCGCGAGCTCCCGCAGGCGCGACTCGTACGGTCCGCCGCCGACGATGACGAGGACGGCACCGTCGATCCGCTTCCGGATCGCGGGCAGCGCGCGGATGAGCACGTCCTGTCCCTTGCGCGGCACCAGGCGCGACAGACACAGCACGGTGGGCCGGTCGCCGAGACCGTAACGTGCCCGCAGTTCGGCGCGGGCCGCCGGATCGGGCCGGAAGACGTCGGTGTCCACCCCGGACGGCAGGTGTTCGAGACCCGCTTCGGGGCCGAATGCCGAGGCGAACCGCCCCCTCGTATAACGACTGACGTAGGTGACGGTGTCGGTGTGCTCGCCGATCTGCCGCAGCGCCTGCCGGGCGGCGGGAAGCATCGACCATCCCACCTCGTGGCCGTGGGTGCTGGCGACGATGCGATGAGCGCCGGCGCGGCGCAGCACGGGCGCCAGCAGCGCCAACGGTGCAGCCGCTCCGAACCAGACGGTGTCGCAGTCGTGTTCGGTGAGCAGCCGCGTGGCCCGTCGCGCGACGTCGGGTGTCGGCAGCATCAGTGTCGTGGGATGACGGACGACCTCGAAGGGGACTCGTGCGTCGAACTTCACATGGCTGTCGCCGCGCCACCGCGGCGCGTAGACGACCAGGTCGTCGGACGGCAGCTGGTTCGCGAAGGCGTGCAGATAGGACTGGATGCCCCCCGGTCGGGGCGGGAAATCGTTCGTCACCAGCAGGGTCCGCGACATGGGACCACCGTAGAAGCAGCGCGACGGGAAGGCGCCGACGGGTCCCGAGCTCCGGACGGTGCCGATGGGCCCGGCCCGGACCGTCCCGGTCAGCGGATGTCGCGGATGCGCTCTCCGAGCCAGCGACCCCAACCGCCCACGAAGCCGGCGGTGTCGACGCCGAGCAGGTCTGTGAGCACGTCGTCGAGGTGTTCGTCGGTGACGGGACCCGCGGCGAGGGCGCGGTAGAGGGAGACGAGCGTGTCGTGTCCGAACTGGTCCGCGGTGTACGCGGCGATCGACCAGGAGCTCTCGTAGGCGAGCGTCGACCGGTCGCCGATGAAGTCGCCGTCGGCGGGCAGCGACGTCGGTGCACCCGACGCCCGTACCTGCCGGGTCAGCGTCGGCGCGATCCGCTGCACGTCGACCGGCCCGGTGGCGAGGCCCTCCGCGGCCGTGCGGTGGCCGACGTAGTCGGCGAAGCCCTCGAGGACCCACATCGGGGAGCCGTCCACGGTGCCGGCGCGTGCGGCGACGTGCACCGTCTCGTGCGCGAGCACGATCCGGCGGGAGGTGTCGTCCAGCCGGTCGCTCGCGGCCGGGTTGAAGACGATGCGCTGCCCGGTGGCGATCCCGCGCTCGTGGTCGACATCGTCGGAGACCGCGACGGCCGCGATGTCGTCGCCGTCGTGTCGTGGCCCGACGAGGTGCGAGAACTCTTCGTGTGAGGACGTCACGACCACCAGTGCGCGTCGCGGCCAGGAATCGCCCCAAAGGTCGTCGACAGCCTCGACCACCGACGGCAGGTCGCCTGCCAGGCCGTCGACGAAGGCGGCGTTGTCCGGGTGTCCGATCACGAGCGAGCGACCACCCTCGGTCTGCGCGGTCGCGAGGTGGAGGCTGCCGTGGTCCCAGGGCCCTCGCCAGGTGACGGTCTGCGCCCCGGCGAGATCGGGTGCGTCGTCGGCGATCCGCCAGCCCTGCGGCCGGTGGACGAACAGCACGGTCACCGGTCGCCGGGTGGGTATGTCGTCGATTCCGTCCACGGCGTACCGCAGGTGGACGCGGTGCGCCCGTACCTCGTCGGCCGCGAACCGGGCGATCGTCTCGGGCGGCAGGGGCAGCGCGGGTTCGGAGGCGAGTTCGTAGCCGAGATCGGCGAGGGGAACGGCGGAGATCGCCGCGATCCGCCCCCGTTCGGCGTCGAGGAGTTCCGGAGACGCGTCGTCGATCAACTCCGCGAGGGACCCGTCGTCGCCGGTCCGGACGGCGTGCGCCCAGTCGTCGAGCACGACCTGCAGTTCGGCCCGTACCCGGCTGTCGGCGTCGTCGGTGTCCACCGGGTCGACGGCCAGCAGCAGTCCTGCCGTGACCAGCGCGACCACGAGTCCGGCCAGGCCGAGACGTTCCCACTTGCGGGTACCGGCGGTGAAGGACGATCGCGCGGGCACCGCGTCAGTCTAGGTCGGTGTCCGAGGGTGGTCCCGTACGCCCTCGCCCACCGGCTGCGATCCCGCCTCTACCCGGTCAGTACCGCCGGGCGCTGTGGAACGGGAAGCGATCGATCGACTGCACCTTCACCGGCACACCGAAGGTCGACGCGTGCACCATGTTGCCATCGCCGACGTACATGCCGACGTGGGAGGCGTCGTCGTAGAAGATCACGAGGTCGCCGGGCTGCAGATTGTCGCGGGAGACGGGGATGCCGCCCTGCGCCTGGGCCTGACTCGACCGGGGCAGTGATTTGCCGACCTGGTTGTACGCCCACACCATGAGTCCCGAGCAGTCGAACTGGTCGGGGCCGGTCGCGCCCCACACGTACGGCGAGCCGATCCGCGACAGGGCGGCGCGGAGCGCGGCGCCGTTGCTGCCGGGGACGAGGTGCTGCAGGATCTTCTCGGCGTCGAGGCCCGGAGGGAAGGGAGTGCCGGCGAGTTCGGCCTTCTCCGCGTCGCTCAGCGCCTCGAAGGCGTTCAGGACCCCTTCGATCTGCTCCTCGAGTTCGGCCTGTCGCCGCTGGAGTTCGTCGCGGAGGGTCTGGGCCTGCTCGGCGGCGGCACGCGCCTCGTCGGCGGCATGCTGCGCGGCGACGGCCGCCTCGGCCGCAGCGGCGGTGGCCGCCCGGAAGCCCTCGACCTCACGCGAGGTCTGCTCGCCCAGGACGTCGAGCAGGACCATCTGGTCGAGCATTTGCTGGGGCGAGTCGCTCACCATGACGGCGAACAGCCGGTTGGTGCGCGCACCGCGGTAGTTGGCCCGCGCGAGCTTGTCGACGGTGGGCTTGAAGCGGGCGATCTCGGCGCGAGCGGCGCCGAGCGCGTCGTCGGCCTGGCCGGCACGCACCTCGGCCTCGTGCTGCGCAGCGACCTTCGCTTCGAGATCCGCCCCGGCGGCGTGCAACGCCTCGGTGGCCTGTTCGCTGCGACGCGACAGATCCGCGAGGTGCTCGAGGCGTGCTGCCGGGCTCTCCCCTGCGGGTTGCGCCGTCGCCGGCGCCAGGGTGAAACCGAGGACCATCATCACGAGGGCTACGACGAGCGCCGGACGGCCGGTCCGTCGCCTGTCCTGCACTCGTACGAGGTGCTTCGTCCTGTCGGAAACCACGTGGGCTCGCATCCTTTCCCAAAGGTCTCGATCAGGTTACGGAATTGCATAGGTTTGTGTCTACCTGCGAGTAGCCCTCCCACGCAGCGGCCGTTTGTGCAAGCAGTTCCTGCATCGGAAAGGACGTGCAGACACACGAGGAGGGTGGGGGCGGGGGGGTACCGGCCCCCCCCCCTCGGGGCGTGCGTCGGCGCTGGAGGGGGGGGGGGGAGCCCCCGCCGCGGCCCCCGGGGCCCCCCCCGCACCAACCCCGGGGGGCGCCCCCAG
>NZ_LZMJ01000034.1:0-120659 GCF_001665495.1 Rhodococcus sp. 852002-51564_SCH6189132-a | reverse complement strand
GTCCCGGTAGTCGCCACTACCGGGGCCGCGCACGACCCGTATGGAAGGTGTTCTCCCCATGTTTCCCGACATCCGTCCCCGCCGGCTGCGCAGCACACCCGCCATCCGACGGCTCGTGGCAGAAACCTCCCTCGAACCCCGCCACCTCGTGCTCCCGATGTTCGTGGCCGACGGCCTCGACGAGCCGCGCGAGATCGCGTCGATGCCCGGGGTGTACCAGCACACCGCCGATTCGCTGCGCAAGGCCGCGGCCGCGGCCGTGTCCGCCGGTGTCGGCGGCCTGATGCTCTTCGGTGTGCCCAGCCCCGAGGACAAGGACGCCCGTGGTTCCGCGGCGAGCGATCCCGGCGGTGTGCTCAACCGCGCGCTGCGGTCGCTGCGCAGCGAACTCGGCGACTCCACGGTGATCATGGCCGACACCTGCCTCGACGAGTTCACCGATCACGGCCACTGCGGTGTGCTCACCGACACCGGCGTCGTCGACAACGACGCGACCCTCGAGCGTTACGCCGAGATGGCCGTCGCGCAGGCCGAGGCCGGGGCGCACCTGCTCGGCCCGAGCGGCATGATGGACGGCCAGATCGGTTTCATCCGGTCCGCGTTGGACGAGGCCGGGCACACCGAGGTCGGTCAGCTCGCCTACTCCGCGAAATACGCCTCGGCGTTCTACGGTCCCTTCCGCGACGCCGTCGGCTCGTCCCTCGAGGGAGATCGCCGCACCTACCAGCAGGATCCGGCGAACCGTCGCGAGTCGCTGCACGAGGTGGACCTCGACCTCGCCGAGGGCGCCGACATGGTGATGGTCAAGCCGGCGATGTCGTATCTCGACGTGCTGCGCGAGGTCGCCGACCGCTCGCCCGTCCCGGTGGCCGCCTACCAGATCTCGGGGGAGTACTCGATGATCACCGCGGCCGCGCAGAAGGGCTGGATCGATCGCGATGCGGCGATCCTCGAATCGCTGGTCGGCATCCGGCGGGCCGGTGCGGACGTCGTCCTCACCTACTGGGCCGCCGAGGTCGCGGGTCGCCTGTCATGAGCTTCCCCGCACCTCCTGTCGGGCCCGGCCCCGCGGCGAATCGTCCCGTTCCCGGAGACGTCACGACGGCCCACCAATTGTGGTGCGGGGTACTCGCTCTCGCCGTCGTGAGTTTGGCGGCAAGTCTCGCCGATCTGCTGAGTCGACGCGAGGAACTGCTCGACCTCATGACCACGATGGCCGCCGAGCAGGCCATCGAGGGCGTCACCACGGAGCAGCTCGAGTCGGCGGTCCCGCTGCTGGTCGCGCTGACCGCCGGCATCGGCCTGGTGATCGTCGGACTGCTGTATCTGGTAGTCAGGCAGCTGTTGAAGGCCAAGAACTGGGCCCGGATGCTGCTGACCCTGCTCGGGGTGTTCATGTCGCTGTCGACCCTGCCCACCGTCTTCGGTGTGGGCGTCGGGGAGGGCGGCGCGGGCTGGATACTCGGTGTGGTGGGCATTCTGCAAGCCGTCGCGACCGTCGGAGCGATCGTGCTGATGCACCGGCGGGATGCCAACCGCTTCTTCCTGCGACTGCCGGAAGAATAGACGTACCACTCGGTTTCGTCCGGCGCGACCGAAGAGTACGGTGGGCTCACCATGTGGGCCGCACGGCCCTTTCCGTCGAGCGAAAAGGACGTCATGCAGGTGGAACCGCGGCCCTATGGGCGCCGTCGCGAATTGGTGTTGATCGCTCTCATCGCCCTCCTCGGACTGGTGACCACCGTGCTGCTGGTGATCCCCGGCGCGTTCGCCGCTTGACCGACCCGACGGCCCCCGATCCGGCGACCCCTGATCCGGCAACCCCTGATCCGATGGGCACCGACCCGGCCGGGCCGCTGTTCCACGAACCCGGAGCGCGCTGGCGCACGGTCGCCATCGGCCCGCTGGTCTGCGTCGTGGCCCTCGTCGTCGAACTGTTCACCGGCCCCGTCGTGCACTGGGTCGCGCTGCCGATCATCGCGATCGTGCTCGCCGGCTTTTCCTACGTGATGGTCGTGGCTGCTCGTCGGCACGTCAGCGTCGAGCTCACCTCCACGGTCCTGCGGCAGGGCACCGAGGAACTGCCGGTCGCCGAGATCGAGGCGGTGCTGCCGCCGCCACCGGACGACCGGCGCGATCCGGAACGCTGGGAGACCGCCCGGAGCCTCGGCGAACTGGCGGATGTGCCGCGCGGCCGCAAGCCTGTCGGACTGCGGCTCATCGGAGGAACGTTCGTGCGGGCGTGGGCGAAGGACGCCGACGAGCTGCGAGCACGGCTCGGCGAGCTCGTCGGCGAACCCGGTCAGACTGCGACGTCCTGAGGTGGGACGACCGCTCCCTCACGGTCGAGCATGGCCGAGCCGAGCAGGTAGTCGGGCACACCCAGCCCGTCCACGAGCGTCAACGCGTGCGGACGCAGGCTGCGGCACCGCTCGTTGATCCCGCGTGTGACGGCCTTGGCGCGTTCGACCGACAGCAGGCGGTGCTCCATGAACCACGCCTTGTCCTCGTCGATGATCGTCAGCGCGTAGAGATCGCACAGCTCCGACAGCAGGTCGCGGGCGGTCTCGTCCTTGCAGTCCTCGATCGCGGCGACGAACGCCTCGAGCACGACTCGGTCGATGTGCGCGCGGGCGGCGTGCAGAACGTGGTCCTGCACGAAGTTGAAGGCGTCGAACGGGTTGTCCTCACGCTTCATCGCGGCCTGCAGGCGCCGGGCCGCAGTGGACAGCAGGTACTGCTCACGGTCCTCGAACATCGTCACCTGGGTGCCGCGGTCGAAGAGGCTGCCGTCCTCCTCGTTGTCCTGGCGGGTGTCGACGATCGTCTGGATGATCTGCTGCGCCGCGGTGCGCTTCTTGACGATGTCGGAGATGGTGGTCGCGGCGAAGCGCATCCACTCCACCGGGCTCATGCCCTGCACCTCGTCGGCGTAGGCCGTGAGCAGTTCCTTCGCGACCAGCTGGGTCAGGACGTGGTTGTCGCCCTCGAAGGTCGTGAACACGTCCACGTCCGCGCGCAGCGCCGTCAGCCGGTTCTCGGCCATGTAGCCGGCACCACCGCACGCCTCGCGGCACTCCTGTATCGCCCGCGACGCGTGCCAGGTGTTGGCGGCCTTGAGGCCGGCCGCGCGACCCTCGAGTTCGCGCTGTTCCTGCGCGTCGAGTTCCTGCAACGACGTCGACTGCAGCCGGTGCATCGTCGTGAGCAGCTCGTTCTGGGCGAAGCCGAGCGCGTACGAGCGGGCGATCAGCGGGAGCAGGCGCCGCTGGTGGACGAGATAGTCCATGATCGGCACCTCGCCGTCGCGCCCGGGGGCGTCGAACTGGCGACGCTTCTCGGCGTAGCGGGTGGCGATGCTCAGCGCGACCCGCGCCGCCGCACCCGCCGAGCCGCCGACGGTGATGCGCCCGCGGACCAGCGTGCCGAGCATCGTGAAGAACCGTCGGCTCGGGTTGTCGATGTCGGAGGCGTAGGTGCCGTCCGGTTCGACGTCCGCGTACTTGTTGAGCAGGTTCTCCCGGGGGATGCGCACCTGGTCGAAGACGATGCGGCCGTTGTCGACACCCGGCAGGCCGCCCTTGTAACCGCAGTCGGAGGTCGTCACACCCGGCAGGTCGTTGCCGTCCTCGTCGCGGATCGGGACGACGAAACAGTGCACACCGTGCGTCTCACCCTGCGTGACGAGCTGCGCGAAGACGGCCGCGAACCGGGCGTGTTGCGCCGCGCCACCGATGTAGTCCTTGCGGGACGACGGGGTGGGGGAGTGGATCACGAACTCCTGGGTGTCGGGATCATAGGTCGCCGTGGTCTCGAGCGACTGCACGTCGCTGCCGTGGCCCGTCTCGGTCATCGCGAAGCAGCCGAGCACGTCGAGGTCGATGAGCTGCTTGACGTACTTCTCGTGGTGCCGCTCGGTGCCGAGGTTCTCGATGGCACCGCCGAACAGGCCCCACTGCACGCCCGCCTTGACCATCAGCGACAGGTCGGACATCGCGAGCATCTCGATGGATGCGACCGCGCCGCCCGCGTCGCCCGTGCCGCCGGACTCGACGGAGAAGCCCGCCGCGGCATAGCCGTGTTCGGCGAGGATGCGCATCTGCTCGAGCGTGATGGCGCGCGCCTTGTCGGTCTCGGGGGTGTAGTGCGGTGCGAACTTCTCGTGCGCGAGATCCTTGCGTGCGCGTTCGCGTGCTTCGTGCCACGCACCGTCGAGTGCGATGCGCAGGTGTTCGGCTGTCGTCGGCATGCCTCAGACGATAGGTGCGACAAGTCACTCACGGTGTCCCTTTTTCCTGGTAAGGGAGAAAAAACACATGAGGTTTGAGGACCACTGTTTTTGGCAAATCCCGCGAAACTACGGACACTGGAAGTCGTGACTGCGACCCCCGATGCTTCGTCCACCCACGACACTCGATCCGCCGCACTCTTCCACCGGGCATCGAAGGTGACACCGGGGGGCGTCAACTCTCCGGTCCGCGCGTTCGGATCGGTCGGCGGCAATCCTCCTTTCTTCGCATCGGGATCGGGTCCGCTGCTCACCGACGTCGACGGAAAAACCTACGTCGACCTGGTGTGTTCTTGGGGCCCGATGATTCTCGGGCACGCGCATCCGGCGGTCGTCGAGGCCGTCCGATCCACCGCGCCGGCGGGTCTGTCGTTCGGTGCCCCCACCGAGGGTGAGGTCGAACTCGCCGAGGAGATCGTCGCCCGCATCGCACCCGTCGAGCAGGTCCGGCTCGTCAACTCCGGCACCGAGGCGACGATGAGCGCCGTCCGTCTCGCGCGCGGATTCACCGGACGGTCGAAGATCGTGAAGTTCGCGGGTTGTTATCACGGTCACGTCGACGCGCTGCTCGCCGACGCCGGTTCCGGCCTCGCCACCTTCGGTCTGCCCACCTCGCCCGGCGTCACGGGCGCCCAGGCGGGCGACACCATCGTCGTCCCCTACAACGACCTCGCCGCCGTGCGCGCCGCCTTCGAGGCGAATCCCGGTGAGATCGCCGCGGTCATCACCGAGGCCGCCGCCGGCAACATGGGCACCGTCCCGCCGGTGTCCGGCTTCAACGAGGGCCTGCGCGAGCTCACCCGTGAGCACGGCGCGCTGCTGATCATGGACGAGGTGATGACCGGCTTCCGCGCGAGCCCGACCGGCTGGCACGGCATGGACGGTGTCTCCGGCGACCTGATGACCTTCGGCAAGGTCATGAGCGGAGGTCTGCCCGCCGCGGCCTTCGGTGGCCGCGCCGACGTCATGGCCCATCTCGCCCCGAGCGGACCGGTCTACCAGGCCGGCACCCTGTCCGGTAATCCCGTCGCCGTGGCCGCCGGCCTCGCGAGCCTGCGTGCCGCCGACGCCGAGGTATACGCCAACCTGGACCGCAACTCCGAGACCCTCGGGCGTCTGCTGGGGGAGGCACTCGCCGCCGAAGGGGTGCCGCACCGCGTCCAGAATGCCGGCACGCTGCTGAGCGTCTTCTTCACCGATGAGCCGGTGACGAACTACGAGCAGGCCAAGGCCGCGCAGACCTGGCGCTTCCCGGCCTTCTTCCACGCGCTGCTCGAGCGCGGCGTCTATGCACCCCCGAGTGCCTTCGAGACGTGGTTCGTCTCGTCCGCGCTCGACGACGACGCGTTCTCGCGGGTCGCCGACGCGCTGCCGCACGCCGCGCGCGCGGCCGCGGCGGCGACCGCGCCGTAGCACCGCTCTCCTGCCTGCCCAGCCCGATCCGCCCCTCCCACACCCCTCGAGGAACATCGACGTGACCGACGCCGCCCCGTCCGAGACCCGCACGATCGTGCACGTGCTCCGCCACGGAGAGGTCCACAACCCCTCCGGAATCCTCTACGGCCGCCTGTCCGGCTTCAAGCTGTCGGTGACCGGTGAGGCCCAGGCACGTGCGGTCGCGGCGTCGCTCGCCGACCACGACATCGCACACGTGGTCGCGTCCCCGCTCGAACGGGCCCAGCAGACCGCCGCCCCGATCGCGGAGAAGCACGGACTGCAGATCCGCACCGACGAGAACCTCATCGAGGCGGCCAACGACTTCGAGGGCTTGAAGGTCTCGGTCGGCGACGGTGCGCTCAGCCGCCCGCGCCACTGGTGGAAGCTGCGCGATCCGTTCACCCCTTCCTGGGGCGAGCCCTACCTGCAGATCGCCCACCGCATGCTCGCCGCCGTCCACGCGGCCCGCGTGGCCGCGGTGGGGCGGGAAGCGGTGTGCGTGAGCCACCAACTCCCGGTGTGGACGCTGCGCCGCTTCCTCGAGGGCGAGCGACTGTGGCACGACCCGCGTCGCCGCCAGTGCAGCCTCGCCTCGCTGACCTCCCTGGTCTACGAGGGTGACACCCTCGTCGACCTGGTCTACTCCGAGCCGGCCGGCGCCTCCGACCCGAACGTCCACGGCGCATGAGAAAGGTGTTCCGGGCGACGGTCGCCGCGATCTGCGGTGCCGTCCTTCTCACCTCCTGCGCCACCGGGGACGACGCCGTCGCCACCGGGGGAACGTTCGACTTCGTCTCGCCCGGCGGGCAGACCCGCATCTTCTACGACCCCCCGGCCGACCGGGGCACCCTCGGTGAGCTCACCGGCGAGGACCTCATGAACGAGGGCGAGACCATCTCCCTCGACGACTACGAGGGCCAGGTCGTCGTGCTCAACGTGTGGGGCCAGTGGTGCGCGCCGTGCCGCAGCGAAGCCGACGATCTCGAGGAGGTCTACGAGGCCACCAAAGATCTCGGGGTGCAGTTCCTCGGCATCAACGTCCGCGACAATCAGCGCGACAAGGCCCAGGACTTCGTCACCGACCAGCGGATCGGCTACCCGTCGATCTACGACCCGCCGATGCGGTCGCTGCTCGCCCTCGGCCGCAACTACCCGACCTCGGTCGTGCCGACGACGGTCGTCCTCGACCGTGAGCACCGCGTGGCTGCGGTCTACCTGACCGAACTGCTCGCCGAGGACCTGCAACCGGTCGTCGAACGGGTCGCGGCGGAACCGGATTCGGAGCAGTAACAGTGATCCTTGCGTCGGGTGTCGGGGAGACCTTCCAGAACGCGGCCCTGTCGGGTCCGCTGCTGCTGGCGATGGGCGCGTGCCTGCTCGCCGGTCTCGTCTCCTTCGCATCGCCGTGCGTCGTGCCGCTCGTTCCCGGCTATCTGTCCTACCTCGCCGGAGTGGTGGGAGCCGAGGCCCCCGCCGTCACCGCCGAGCAGGCCGGTGCCCGCACCACGACCGTCCGCAGCGACGGCCGCCTCCGGGTGGCCGGTGCCGCCGGGCTGTTCGTCCTCGGATTCACCGTGGTGTTCGTCCTCGCGACGGCCTCGGTGTTCGGGGCGATCTCCGCGCTCGCCGTCAACCGCGAACTGCTCATGCGGATCGGTGGTGTCGTCACCATCGTGATGGGTCTGGTCTTCATCGGTCTCATCCCAGTCTTGCAGCGCGACACGCGTCCGGCGCCCCGGCGCATCTCGAACCTTGCGGGAGCCCCGCTGCTCGGCGCGGTGTTCGCGCTCGGGTGGACCCCGTGCCTCGGTCCCACTCTCGCCGGCGTCATCTCGCTCGCGGCGGGCACCGAGGGCACCACCGCGGCACGCGGGGTGACGCTGATCGTCGCCTACTGCCTCGGCCTCGGGTTGCCGTTCGTCGTGCTCGCGCTCGGTTCGGCGCGGGCGCTGCGCGGGGTGGGCTGGCTGCGCACCCACGCGCGGACCGTGCAAATCGTCGGTGGCCTGATGCTCATGGCCGTCGGCATCGCTCTCGTCACCGGTGCGTGGGACCTGTTCGTGTCCTGGGTCCGTGACTCGTTCATCTCGGAAGTGACTCTGCCCGTATGACCGCGACACACACCCCGACCCCCGCACCGCAGCCGTCGCCTCCGCCGCGACAGGCCGCGTTCGGACGTGCCACGGCCTTCGTGCGGAACACCTGGCGCGGCCTGACGTCGATGCGGACCGCGCTGGTCCTGCTGTTCCTGCTCGCGCTCGCCGCGATCCCGGGCGCACTCCTGCCGCAGCGCAGCCTCAACACCCAGAAGGTCGACGAGTACATCGCGGCCCGGCCGACGCTCGGACCGATCATGGACCGCTTCGAGCTGTTCGACGTCTTCGGAAGCTTCTGGTTCACCGCCGTCTACGTGCTGCTGTTCGTCTCGCTGGTCGGCTGCATCCTGCCGCGCTGCGTCGAGCACTTCCACGCCCTGCGCACCCCGCCGGTCGCCGCGCCGCGCAACCTGCAGCGCCTGCCGCACCACACACAGACGATGGTGGCCGAGGCCCCCGCCGACGCCCTCGACCGGATCCAGAAAGAGCTGCGCGGTTGGAAGGTCGTGCGCCGCGAGGGCGGTGCCCGCGGGCGTGACGGCGAGGTGACCCTGTCCGCCGAGAAGGGTTATCTGCGCGAGGCCGGCAACCTGGTCTTCCACATCTCCCTCGTCGGGCTGCTCGTCGCCGTCGCCGCCGGCAAGCTCTTCGGTTACGAGGGGCAGCGCATCCTCGTCGCGAACGGCGAGGAGTTCTGCACCACCTCGCCCGCCTCCTTCGACTCGTTCCGCGCCGGCAGCACGCTCGACGGCACCGGTCTGAACCCCATGTGCGTGCGGGTGAACACCTTCGTCGCCGACTATCTCGACAACGGCCAGGCCGAGATGTTCACCTCCGACATCGAGTACCAGTACGGCGACGACCTCGTCACGAACACCTGGCGCGACGCGCAATTGAAGGTCAACCATCCGCTGCGGGTCGGCAGCGACCGCGTGTACCTACAGGGTCACGGTTACGCCCCGACCTTCACGGTCACCTGGCCGAACGGCGAGACCCGCACCGAAACGATGCAGTGGGCGCCCGACGACGCGACGACCTTCCTCAGCAGCGGCGCCATGCGCTTCGACCCGCCCGGTGGCATGTACCCCGACGCCGACGAGCGCCGGAAGAACCAGATCGCGATCGAGGGACTGTTCGCGCCGACGGCGTCCTTCCACGGCACGCTGCTCACATCGATCTTCCCCGCCCTGACGGACCCGGCTGTCGCCATCGACATCTACAAGGGCGACTCCGGTCTCGACACCGGCAACCCGCAGTCGCTGTTCTCGCTCAACAAGGAACTGATCAATCAGGGACGCCTCGTGAAGCAGGATCGTGTCAACCTGCGTCCGGGGGAGAGCGTGACGCTCGCCGACGGCACCGAGGTGCGATTCGACAAGGCCACCGACTTCGTCAACCTGCAGGTCTCCCACGACCCGGCTCAGCAGTGGGTGCTGGTCGCGGCGATCTTCATGATGGGCGGACTGCTCGTGTCGCTGCTGGTCAAACGACGCAGAGTGTGGGCACGCGCGTACCCGGACGGTACAGTGAGCGACGGCGAACGACGGACCGTAGTAGAGCTCGGCGGTCTCGCACGAACCGATCAGGCCGGATGGGGAGACGAGTTCGACCGGCTGGTCGAGCGCCTTCTCGGCGACGATGCACCCTCCGCCCCGGCGGCACAGGAGAAGAAGAACTGATGACAGAGAACGACACCCTCGCGCAGTACAGCGACTGGGCCTTCGAATCGGCGTTCGCGGTGCTCGTGCTGGCTCTGCTGCTGCTCATCGCCGAGTACGCGACCCACCGGGCCGACGTCGTGGCGGAGCGGGAACGCGAACTCGTGGCCGCCGGAAGGCAGCAGGCCCCCGCCGAGCGCGCGACCGGGCCGGGACGGATCGACCAGACGCCGAAGCGCACCGTGTCGCAGCGTCTCGGCAACATGGGACGCGCGCTCGTCGTCGTGGTCGCGGGCCTGCAGCTCGCCTCGATCGTCCTGCGTGGGCTGGCCACCGAGCGGTTCCCGCTCGGCAACATGTACGAGTTCGTCTCGATGGCGTGCACCGCCGCGGTGATCTTCGGGCTGATCGTCCTCCGCAAGCCGGCCTACCGGATCATGTGGGTGTACCTGGTGGTCCCCGTATTGATCCTCATGTTCCTCGCGGCGACGGTGTTGTATGCCGACGCCGCTCCCGTGGTGCCGGCCCTCCGATCGTTCTGGCTGCCGATCCACGTGACGATCATCAGCGTCGGCAGCGGCATCTTCCTCGTCTCGGGTGTCGCGAGCGTGCTGTTCCTGCTGCGCATCCGCTTCCCGAAGGGCGAGGAGCGCAGCGGTGTGTTCGCGGCGATCGCCGAGCGGCTGCCCGACGCGCAGACCCTCGACCGGCTCGCCTACCGCACCACGATCATCGGCTTCCCGCTGTTCGGCGCCGGCATCATCCTCGGGGCAATCTGGGCCGAGGCGGCGTGGGGACGCTTCTGGGGCTGGGACCCGAAGGAGACGGTCTCGTTCATCTCGTGGGTCATCTACGCCGCCTATCTGCACGCGCGTGCGACCTCCGGCTGGCGGAACACCCGCGCAGCGTGGATCAACATCGTCGGCTTCGTCACGGTGCTGTTCAACCTGTTCATCATCAACATGGTCGTGTCGGGCCTGCACTCGTACGCCGGGCTCAACTGAGGCTGCTATCGTCGCGCCGTCGTCCGTGACAGTCGACGGGGGGAGAACGCGGTGAATGGGGCCGGTAACGGGTCGTCGGGGCTCGACGGACACGCATTGGACGCGACGGCGCTGGACTCGTCGCTACTTGTACGTCCGGTCGCCGCGCCGCCGCGGAAGGGCTGGCGGCGGGTCGTCTACCGGGCGACCGGTGGTCGCGTGCACGTGGGGGAGAGTTCCCGGCAGCAACGCAAGGAGGAATCGGCCGAGCGGGTGCGTGCACCGCTGCACGGCTGCCATCGGATCGCCCTGCTGAGTCTCAAGGGCGGGGTGGGCAAGACGACCACCACGGTCACGCTCGGCTCGACCTTCGCGGAGCTGCGTGGCGATCGGATCGTCGCGGTCGATGCGAATCCGGACCGCGGGACGTTGAGTCAGAAGGTGGCCGAACAGACGCCGGCCACGGTGCGCACGCTGCTGCGCGATCAGTCGCTGCTCGAGACATATGCGGACGTGCGCGCCTACACCTCGCAGAACACGCATCGTCTCGAGGTGCTCGCCTCGGACACCGATCCGGCGGTCTCGGAGGCCTTCAGCGCCGACGACTACGAACGGACGTTGGGTCTTCTCGAGCGGTTCTACAGCGTCGTGCTCACGGATTGCGGGACCGGGCTCATGCACTCCGCTATGACCGCGATCCTCGAGAACGCCGACACGCTGGTCGTCATCAGTTCCGGTTCGGTGGACGGCGCCCGCAGCGCGTCGGCCACGCTCGACTGGCTCGACGCGCACGGCTATCGCGAACTCGTCGAGCGGTCGGTGGCCGTCGTCAACGCGGTGCGGCCGAGGTCGGGCAAGGTCGACCTCGACCTCGTGGTGCGACACTTCGAACAGCGGTGCCGCGCGGTCCACGTCCTGCCTTTCGATCCCCACCTCGAAGAAGGGGCGGAGATCGACCTGGACCGGTTGCAGTCGGGTACGCGGCGCGCCCTGCTCGGACTCGCCGCGGATATCACCGACGGTTTCGCCGCGCGGTGACAGACCGCTCGGCGTAACGCGAACGGTCAGTCGCCCCGCTCCTGATCGGACTCGCCGGTGCCGTCGCCACTCCGGCGGCGGTGCACCTCGCGATCGACCTTCCACAGGAAGTCGGGATCGTCGTCAGGCCCCATCACGCGGGACGGCGGACGAGATGTGGGACCGTACGCCTTCCACAGCAGGACGGCGAGTGTCACCGCACCGATGAGTGCCAACAGATAGAGCACGTTGCACCTCCTGACCGTGGTGGTGCCGGACGAGGACGTGCCCTCGCCGTGCACCTCCGGGCCGCGGCGACCGCAGACCGGTTCGTCCACATTCTAGGTGGGAGGAACCCGGTCCGGCACGTGGGTTCCGCGGGTGGTCGGCCGGGATCCGGCAGGTGTACGCCGGAGGTGCGGATTCTGCTGTCTCGGATCAGCGTGTCGCTTCGGTCGTGAGGGAGCGGAGAAGCGCCAGGACCTCGGACTCACGGAAGCGGCGATGGCCACCGGGGGTCCGCAGCGAGCCCAATCGGCCGGCGTGGGCCCACCGGGTGACGGTCTTGGGATCCACATGGAACAGTGCCGCCACCTGGCCCGGGGTCAGCAGGGATTCCTTCGCGCCGTTGAAAGTGGGTGCGCTCATTGCGAATGTCCTCCCGGTTGTCGTGATCGTGTTGTTCGACGCGATCGAGTTGTTCGATCGGGATGTCCAAGCCCATGGTGGCACCGATACCCCTGGTTGCTCGAACGGTCTACGGTTGGTAAAGCGGAAGTAATAGACAAAACGGACGGATGTCCGACTTACGGAAATCGACGCGGAGCTCGTCGTCCGGGCGGCCGGTTAACCTGGAGTGGTGAACGACGAACGCCGGAACGAACCCTCGGATACCCCCTCCCAGCGCACTCCACACCCTCACGGTGAGGGCGCCACGGCCGCCGACGGTCAGGCGGGGGCCGGGTCTCTGATCCGGGACGTCGCGTTGTACTCGGTGGCCCGACTCGCCCTCGTGGTCGTGCTCACTCTGCTCATTCTCTACGTTCCGCGGGCATTCGGGGTGGAAATCCCCCTCCTCGTCGCGGCCCTGTTCGCCGTGCTCATCGCCCTGCCCGTCTCGCTCGTGCTCTTCGCGTCGCTTCGGCGCCGCGTCAACGTGGGCATCGCCGCGGTCGATGAGCGTCGGCGCACCGAACGCGCGGACCTCGAGAAGCGCATGCGCGGCGAGAACGGGCGGTGACGGCGACCGGTGCGGTCGTCGACCGCAGCGCACCCCGGGACTGGGTCGACAACGCGGTCCGGCTCATCGAGGCCGACGCCCAGCGCAGCGCCGACACCCACCTGCTCCGCTACCCCCTCCCCGCGGACTGGGGCATCGACCTGTACTTGAAGGACGAGTCGACGCACATCACGGGCAGCCTCAAGCACCGTCTCGCGCGCTCGTTGTTCCTCTACGCCCTGTGCAACGGCTGGATCCGTGAAGGGACCCCGATCATCGAGGCGTCGTCCGGGTCCACCGCGGTCAGTGAGGCGTACTTCGCGCGACTCCTCGGCCTCGACTTCGTCGCCGTCGTACCGCGCCGCACCTCACCGGCGAAGGTCGCGCTCATCGAGGCGCAGGGCGGCCGGTGCCACTATATCGACCGCCCGCCCGAGATCTACACCGAGGCTCAGCGGCTCGCCGACGAGTTCGGGGGCTGCTTCATGGACCAGTTCACGAACGCCGAGCGGGTCACCGACTGGCGGGGCAACAACAACATCGCCGAGAGCATCTACTCGCAGATGCGTCTCGAGCGTCATCCCGTGCCGGAGTGGATCGTCGTCGGCGCCGGAACCGGCGGCACGAGCGCGACCCTCGGCCGCTACATCCGCTATCGCCGTCACCGGACACGGCTGGCGGTCGTCGACCCGGAGAACTCGGCGTTCTTCGGCGGGTTCGAGACGGGATCGGCCGACTACACGACCGGCATGCCCTCGCGTATCGAGGGGATCGGACGTCCGCGCGTCGAGCCGTCCTTCGTGCCCGAGGTCGTCGACCGGATGGTGCGGGTGCCCGACGCGGCGTCCATCGCCGCCATGCGGCACGCGAGCACCGTGCTCGGACGTCGGGTGGGCGGCTCGACCGGCACGAACCTCTGGGGAGCCTTCGGCCTGATCGCCGAGATGCTCGCGGAGGGCCGTGAGGGCAGCGTCGTGACGTTGCTGTGCGATGGCGGCGAGCGCTACGCCGACACTTATTTCTCCGACGAGTGGGTCGCTGCCGAGGGGATGGACCTCGCAGGGCCGCTCGCGGTGCTGGAGAAGTTCGCGACCACCGGCGGCTGGTGCCGGTAGAGCCTTCACCACCTGCGCAGATTCCGTTTCTGTCAATCGTCGTTGACGTGCCCTCGGTGTCAACCTATATTGACAACATGAGTGAAGCCACCACCCTCGCCGCTGCCGCCGCGAGCTCCGATCCCGCAGTGGGCCTGCGCGCCGTGCGTGCCCTGCGCCGGCTGCTGGAACGGCTCGAGGAGGTCCAGGTCACGAATGCCCGTGAGCGAGGTTGGTCCTGGCAGGCCATCGCCGACGAGCTCGGTGTCAGCCGCCAGGCGGTCCATCAGAAGCACAATCGGAAGCGCAGGTGATCGACATGTTCGAACGATTCGCCGACGGTGCCAGATCCGCCGTTGTCGCAGCGCAACAGGAGGCGATCCGGGTGTGCGATCCCCGGATCGAGGCGTCGCACCTGCTCATCGGGGCCGCTGTCGCTGCGGACGAACCGCTGCGGGTCCTGCTCGCGGAGGAAGGTCTCACGGTCGACGGGCTCCGCTCCGACCGGGCCGCCCGCACCGCCGACGCCCCGCTCGGTGACGAGGACGCCGCGGCGCTCGAAGCGATCGGGATCGATCTCGACGAGGTCCGGAGCCGTCTCGAAGCGGCCTTCGGCAAGGGGGTGCTCGACGGGAAGAACGCCGATCGGCGGGGCGTCGCGAACCGGCTCGGTCACATCCCGTTCGACCGGGCGGCGAAGAAGTCGCTCGAACTCGCGCTGCGGGAGGCCATCGCACGCCGCGAACGGGTCATCCGTCCCGAACACCTCCTGCTCGGACTGCTGCGCAGCGACGATCCGGCGACCGGCGCCCTCGTGGAAGCGCACGTGCCGCGCGCGCAGCTCCGTCAGCGCCTGAGCGGCCACCTCGACGCCGCTGCCTGAGGTCGTCGAGCCTTCGGGTGGTTACCGGGTCGGCTGCGCGGGGGCGACGGCGAGCGGACGCCCGGCGACGAGCGGGACGACCGTCGCCGCGACGAGCAGCAGCGTGCCGACCGCGATCGTCGCGAACGGCCACCACTGACGATCCGAGGTCGCCGTGACCTCCGCAGCCTGCGTGTCCGTAGCGGCCGGCGCGGTGCGCGGCAGCGCTTCGGTGGCCGACCGGACGTTGTCGGCGATGCCACCGACGACGTCGGCCACCGGCCCCACACCGTCGACCAGCTGTCCGGTGCCGTCCGTCAGGGCTCGGCCACCGTCGTCGAGGAGAACGAGGCCGTCGCGGAGCTGTCGCGAGCCGTCGGCGGCCTGCGCCATGCCCGCAACGAACTGCGCGTTCGGATCGGTGAGTTCGTAGGCGAGCTGCCGTGCGCCGTCGCGCAACTGCCCGAGCTGGGCGAGGGTGTCCGGTCCGAGGCCCTGCGTGTCGAGGGTCTCGACGAGCCCGCGCAGTCGGCCGGCCGCGCCCTGCGAGACCGGATCTGCAGACGCACCGAGCGTGTCGGCGACAGCTGCGAGTTGCGCGGTGACGTCGCCCTGCATCTCCCCGAAACCGGAGAGCCGGTCGACCACCTCGTCGACGCCACCGCTCACCTGGCGGGCACCGTCGCCGAGCATGTCGACACCGCCGTCGAGTTGTCCGAGACCGTCGGCGAGCTGCTCCCCGCCGTCACGGGCCTGCCGGAGACCGTCGGAGAGCTGGTGGGCACCGTCGTCGAGCTGGGTGCTGCCCTCCGTCAGCTGACCGACCCCGCCGTCGAGCACCGACAGCGGCAGTCCGGCCCGCTGCAGATTGCTCCGCGCCTCGTCGACGCCGTCCGCAGAGGGACTCGGCTCTTCCGAGACGGTCGCGACCGTCGTCTGGAGGCGGTCGAGCCAGGCGAAGACCGAACCCGTGCCCACGAGGAGCAGACCGGCTACAGCGAGAAGCAGGGGGAGAAGACGTGAACGCACGCCGGCCGACGCTACCGTCCGTCGCTGAGAGGCCCCTGAGGGGGAGGGGCGATCCCGGATGGGCCCGATTTGCCCGTTACGAGACCGAGTTCGGTGTGCCACAGTGGCACCATGATTTCTCTGATACTGCGGTTGATCATCAACGCGGTCGGTCTGTGGCTCGCGGTCGAGCTGGTCGACGGGATCGACTTCACCGATCCCGCAGGCACCTCCGACACGACCCGCAAGGTCATCTCGCTCGTCGTGCTGGCCGCCATTTTCACCGTCGTCAACGCACTCGTGAAGCCGCTGGTGAAGCTGCTGTCGCTGCCGCTGGTGATCCTCACCCTCGGGCTCTTCCTGCTCGTCGTCAACGCGCTGATGCTCATGCTCACCGCGTGGCTGAGCGGATTCACCGAATACGGCCTCACGATCGACGGTTTCTGGGCGGCGCTGTGGGGCGGCGTGATCATCGCGATCGTCAACTTCGTCCTCGGCCTGGTCGTCCCGGACCGCGACTGATCCCGTCCGCCCGCGACCCGGTCCGCCGCGCCCGCGTCATGGTCAGCCGAAGGCCAGCGCGGGCGCGGTGGCTACCGCCCACACGAGCATCGCGACACCCGAATCGCTGAGCGCCGGGATCAGCGCGAGACCGAGGGCACCGGCCCGCACCGGTTTGTGCGCGCGGACCGCGAACGGTGCGGCGAGGAAGCCGGCGAGCGCCCACGGCGTCGCCGCGACCAGCACGAGCGACATCACGAACGGCACGACGACCAGCACCAGGTGGAGCGTGCGGGTCCTCGGGTCGCCCAGCTTGACCGCCAGGGTCCGCTTGCCGGTCTCCGCGTCGGTGGCGATGTCGCGGAGATTGTTCGTCACCAGGACGGCCGTCGAGATCGAGCCGACGGCGACCGCGCAGGCCAGACCCACCCAGTCGACGCGACCGGCCTGAACGAACTGGGTGCCGAGCACCGCGACCAGCCCGAAGAACACGAAGACGCCGATCTCACCGAAGCCGCTGTAGCCGTACGGGTTCTTTCCGCCGGTGTAGTACCAGGCCCCGGCGATGCAGACCGCGCCGACGAGCACGAGCCACCAGGCGGTCGTGACGGCGAGAGCGAGTCCCGCGACGGCCGCGATGCCGAAGCACACGAACGCCGCGCGCTTGACAGCGCCGGGGCTCGCCGCCCCCGAACCCACGAGCCGCATCGGGCCGACCCGCTCGTCGTCGGTGCCGCGGATGCCGTCGGAGTAGTCGTTGGCGAAGTTCACGCCGATGATCAGTCCGAGCGCGACGACCAGTGCCAGCAGCGCCTTCCACCACACGGCCTCACCGAGCCACGCCGCAGCGCCCGTGCCCGCCAGGACGGGTGCGATCGCGTTGGGGAGGGTGCGCGGACGAGCGCCTTCGAGCCATTGACCAGCCGTTGCCATGGATCGATCTTCGCACCCGGGCCTGCCTGCCGCGTCGTGCGCACCCCGTCAGGAGAAGCGCGAGACGAGGGCGCGGCGATCGACCTTGCCCGGTCCACGCAGCGGCAGCGTGTCGACGACCTGCAGCTCACGCGGCGCAGCAGTGGGATCGAGCGTGGCCTCGACGTGGTCGCGGAGTTCGGCGAGCGTCGGCGTCGCGCCGGGGACGGGCACGACGACCGCCGCGACGCGCTGACCGAGCCGGGCGTCGGGCAGACCCACCACCGCGACCTCCCGGACGGCCGGGTGCTCGACGAGCACGGCCTCGACCACCTGGGGGACCACGGTGAGCCCACCGGTCGAGATGGCCTCGTCGAGCCGTCCCAGGATGCGCAGGACCCCGTCGTCGAGCATGCCCGCGTCGTCGGTGCGGAACCAGCCGGGTTCGGCGAAGGCAGGATGGTCGGGCAGGTTCCGGTAGCCCGAGGCGAGCGTGGCGCCGCCGAGCCACACCCGCGAGTCCCCGTCGACGCGCACGTACACGCCGTCGAGCGGCACGCCGTCGTAGACGCAGCCGCCGCAGGTCTCGCTCATGCCGTAAGTGCGCACGACGGTGATGCCGGCCGCGCGGGCGCGGTCGAGGATTGGCACGGGAGTCGCGGCCCCACCGAGCAGGATCGCGTCGAGGCGGGCAAGCGCCGCGGTGGCGTCGGGATGGTCGAGGGCCTTGATCAGCTGCGTGGGAACCATCGAGCTGTACCGGCGGGGGCCCGGCACGGCGTCCACCGCCGCCGGCAGATCCGCAGGATCGAAACCGGCGGACACGTCGACGACGACGGGTTCGGTTCCGGAGAGCAGGCTGCGCAGCAGCACCTGCATGCCCGCGATGTGATGGGCGGGCAGGGCCAGGAGCCACGAGCCCGTCCCGCCCAGTCGGGCGTGGGTGGCGTCGCCGCTCGCGCGCAGCGCCTGCGCGGACAACATGGCACCCTTCGGGGTCCCGGTCGTGCCGGAGGTCGCGACCACCAGTCCCACGCCGTCCGCGACGGGTTCACCGGGGCTCAGTGCGGCGGTGAGTCGGAGCGTCTCCCGCTCGTCCCCGGCGGGGACGGGGAGCAGAGCCGGTCCGTCACCGTCGAGCATGCGCTGCAGGGTGGGCAGCACGGAGCGGACGGCGGACCCGGCAGGGACGGGCAGGAGCTCGAGTGTGGTCACAGATCGTATTGTGTCGTGTCCCATCCGCCTGCCTCGAGCTGGCGGCGGACCCGGTCCACATCGTCGGGCGACGGCATGTTGTTGGTGATCTTGCTGATCAGGACCGCGATGTCGATGCGGTTGATCGAGAGGTCACCGTCCTCGACCAAGGTGTCGGCGACCTGGGCGACCTCCTCGTCGGACAGGCGCCGCGCGAGCAGTGCGAACAGGGGTACGTAGTCCTGTTCCGGTACCCCTTCGGGGTAACCGGCGCGGAGCCACTCGACGATGGAAGCGAGAAACGGCGGGAGAGCCACCCGTCACTCCGATCAGAAGATGTCGATGCCGAACGTTCCGGCGAGGAAATCGGACGCCAGCAGGAGGATTCCCGCCAGGATCGCGCAGGCGACCACGGCGAAGCACAACACCGCAGCGGCCCGCGCCACGGGAGTCGGTATGCCGTCGCTGCCCCGACCGGTGTCGAGCGCGCGGACCCCCAGGGCGAACAAGGAGGGCAGGCCGGCGCCGAGCAGCAGGCCCACGA
The DNA here is from genome assembly GCF_001665495.1 of Rhodococcus sp. 852002-51564_SCH6189132-a. Taxonomy (NCBI): domain Bacteria; kingdom Bacillati; phylum Actinomycetota; class Actinomycetes; order Mycobacteriales; family Nocardiaceae; genus Rhodococcus; species Rhodococcus sp. 852002-51564_SCH6189132-a. Next base: position 101,846 of record NZ_LZMJ01000034.1, on the reverse strand, counting down.
GAACGACCTGCCAGAGGGAATCGAGGGTGTGCGTCAACAGGTTCACAAGCGTCCTTCCCTGCTGACCGTTTCGGAGGCACCCGGCGCCGAGGCGAGCTTGTCGTCCCAGTCGGCGGTGACATTGGAGGCGTCGACGGGCTGCCGGCGCGAGCGCACCCACATGAACAGGGCCAGGGCGCACAGGATTGCGAACACGACGAGCACGCCGGACATGCCGCCGATGAGGTGGGCGAGCGCCCAGCAGATCGCTCCGACGACCGCGGCGCACGGCAGGGTGATGACCCACGCGACGACCATCCGTCGCGCCACCGACCAGCGCACCTCGGCGCCCTTGGTGCCCAGACCCGTTCCGAGGATCGACCCCGTGGCGACGTGCGTGGTCGACAGCGGCAGACCGAAATGGCTCGAGGTGAGGATGATGGCGGCCGACGACGACTCGGCGGCCAGGCCCTGCGGCGGGGCGATCTCGACGAGGCCCTTGCCCAGCGTGCGGATGATGCGCCAGCCACCGAGATAGGTGCCGAGTGCGATCGCGACGGCACAGGCGACCTTCACCCAGAACGGCATCTCGGTGTCGGCGGTGATGGTGCCGTGGGCGACGAGGGCCAGGAAGATCACGCCCATCGTCTTCTGCGCGTCGTTGGTGCCGTGCGCGAGGGACATCAGGGACGCCGTGCCGATCTGTCCCAGCCGGAAGCCGCGGTCGCGGTGCTCGGTGGCGACCGGTCGGGTCAGGCGGTGCATCGACCAGATGCCCACCGTGGACACCAGCGCCGCGATGACGGGCGCGAGCACGGCGGGAAGCAGGACCTTGCCCAGGACTCCGTCCCACACGACGCCCTGGACACCGATCGACGCCAGTGCAGCGCCGACGAGACCGCCGAACAGGGCGTGCGACGAACTGGACGGCAGACCGAACAGCCAGGTCGAGATGTTCCAGAGGATCGCTCCGACCAGACCGGCGAAGACGATGAGCAACAGATCGGTACCGCCGACGGTGTCGAGGTCGACGACACCCTTCGCGACGGTCGCGGCGACTTCCACGGACAGGAAGGCGCCGACGAGGTTGAGAGTCGCGGACAAAGTGACCGCGGTCTTGGGTTTGAGGGCGCCGGTGGCGATGGATGTCGCCATGGCATTGCCGGTGTCGTGGAAGCCGTTGGTGAAATCGAAAGCGAGGGCAGTGACGACCACCACCAGGAGCACGACGAACTCTGCGGTCACGTCTGTCGATTGTGGGGTAGCGGGCAGGTGAATGTACAGCGACGGGGATGTGAATTCTGCGTCTCGCCGTCACATCCGACCGGTTCTTTCGGACTCCGACCATGAGCGGAGTGCAGAGCAGACCGCACGGCTTGTGTGCAAGATCACCGGCGCCGCGCGACTGCCTCCGGCCGTGCCCGGGTACCTCCGTTCGTCAACGGCGGTCGCGCCGCAAGGGATGGTCCTCGGGGATCTGCACCAGGACGATCGGGATCCCCTCGGGATCCGCGATCCACAGCTCGCGCAGTCCCCACGGCTCCTGCTTCGCACCCCGGACGATGCGCACGCCCTTCAGCGCCAGTTCGGCCTCGGCGTCGTAGACGTCGCGCACCTGGAGCCACAGGGCGCCGTGGAACATTTCGTCGCTGTCGTCGGATCGGCCGTGCGCGGCGATCTCGATCAGCGACTGCCCCGCGAAGAAGACGGTTCCGCCGGGATACTCGCGGGCGATCGCCAGTCCCAGCGTCGAACCGTAGAACTCGAGGGCGGCCTCGGGGTCGCGCGGACGGAGGATGGTGCGGCTGCTGAGGATCTCCACGGTCACTGCTCCTCGGCCGGGCAGGCCTCGTGATGGCGGCGGCCGTGCGTGCGCCGCGATTCCTTCATCTCGGCCTCGAACAGATGGCGCCGGCCCTCCACGAGTTCGTCGCGCACCTGCTTCTCGAACGTGCGGAAGTCCGACCAGTAGCCGTCGTCGAACTCCTCGACGAGCTGGAAGGTCCAGCGACCCTCGGCGATGTTGCGTCCGATGATCTCGGTGCCGAGCCGCTCGGCGATCTCGTCGTGCCCGGCCTCGCGGAACAACTCCTCGGCGTCGCCGGTGAGCAGATCGGCGCGGCCCATCAGCTGGTGGAAGGCATAGAGATGGCCTCGCGCCTGCTCGACGGTCTCGAGGGCCTCGGACAGTTTGCCGGTCGCTTTCACAGTGGCGTCGGAGACGCTTTCCGGGCGGGTGTGGGCGGTTCGCGGACTCTGGCGATCGGTCATGTCCCACAGTGTGCCCGAGAGCACACGGTTCGAACGTAACTGAACATATGTGTTTGACGAAGCTTTCGATGGGACATTACTGACGGCAACGGTGCCCATGACAGCGCCGGCCTGCCACAGCGGATCCGACACAGCCGTTACCGCGGCTGCGCGGCACCGCCGACAACGAGTGAGGAGAACTGCCATGGCGACCGACTACGACGCTCCCCGCACCACCGACATCCTGGGCGGCGGTGGCACTGCCCTGGACGAGCTGGACATCAAGCCCACCGCGGCCGCCGACACCGACGAGGGCGAGATCCTCGAGACCCTCGACCTGCCCGGCGCCGACCTCTCGGCACTGTCGGCGGAGGAGCTCTCGGTGCAGGTCCTGCCGAAGCAGTCGGACGAGTTCACCTGCATGGGCTGCTTCCTCGTCCAGCACCACAGCCGTCGCGCGACGGGCGCCGGCGAGCAGGCCTACTGCCGCGACTGCGTCTGACCTTCCGTCGGACGACCCCTCCCTGCGCGGCGAACCGGGCTTTGCACCTGCTGTAGCAGGGGCGAAGTCCGGTTCGTCGCGTCAGGATCAGTAGTAGTGCGGGTAGGGCGACCAGTCGGGCTCGCGCTTCTCGAGAAAAGCGTCGCGACCCTCGATCGCTTCGTCGGTCATGTAGGCCAGACGCGTGGCCTCGCCCGCGAACAACTGCTGACCGACGAGGCCGTCGTCCTGCAGGTTGAAGGCGTACTTGAGCATGCGCTGCGCCTGCGGCGACTTGCCGTTGATCTTCTGCGCCCACTCCAGCGCGACGTTCTCGAGCTCGTCGTGGTCGACGACCTTGTTCACCGCACCCATGTGGTGCATCTCCTCGGCCGTATAGGTGTCGCCGAGGAAGAAGATCTCCCGCGCGAACTTCTGGCCGACCATCTTGGCGAGGTAGGCGCTGCCGTAGCCCCCGTCGAAGCTGCCCACGTCGGCATCGGTCTGCTTGAAGCGGGCGTGCTCACGGGAGGCGAGCGTCAGGTCGCACGTGACGTGCAGGCTGTGACCGCCACCGGCGGCCCAGCCGTTGACCACAGCGATGACGACCTTCGGCATGAACCGGATCAGCCGCTGGACCTCGAGGATGTGCAACCGGCCCGCGCGGGCCTTGTCGACGGTGTCGGCGGTCTCGCCGCTCGCGTACTGGTAGCCGCTACGGCCACGGATCCGCTGGTCGCCGCCGGAGCAGAACGCCCACCCGCCGTCCTTCGGGCTCGGGCCGTTGCCCGTGAGCAGCACGACGCCCACGTCGGAGGTGGTCCGCGCATGATCGAGCACGCGGTAGAGCTCGTCGACGGTGTGCGGACGGAAGGCGTTGCGCACCTCGGGGCGATCGAACGCGACGCGGACCGTGCCCTGCGTGACGTGTCGGTGATAGGTGATGTCGGTGAGGTTCTCGAACCCGGGTACCGGGCGCCACAATTCTGGATCGAAGGTCACCTCGTCACCATAAAGGGCCGGACATCTCGGCGACGTGCGCTGCCGCCCGATAACGTGCACAACCATGACCGAGCAGACCGATCCCCGCGACGACTACGAACACCACGGCGGATTCCCGGTCTACGAACCGGTGAAGGCGGGGCCGAACTACGGTCGCCTCGTCGAGACCTTCCGGCGTCTGCAGGATCTGATGGTCTCCACGAACCCGCCGGACGAGGTCGTCGACCGCGCGATCGAGCAGACCGAGGCACTCGTCGGCCTGCTCGCCGAGCACGCCGTGCCCGAGGGCCGCTCGCCCGCCGGATTCAACGTCGACCTGCCCGGACGCGGCAGCGCGCTGCTGCTGCCGTGGACGATCGAGAAGTACGGACCGGACGGTGTCCGTGAGCGCGGCGTCTTCCGCCGCTACCACCTCGGAGGCAACGGGGCCGCGCACGGCGGCACGCTGCCACTGCTGTTCGACGACCTGTTCGGCATGGTCATCCACGCCAACGGCCGCCCGATCGCCCGCACCGCCTATCTCCACGTCGACTACCGCAGGATCACTCCGATCGAGACCGAACTCGTCGTCGACGGCTGGGTGGACCGCGTGGACGGTCGCAAGGCCTTCTGCAAGGCCGAACTGCGCGATGTCGACGGCAACCTCCTCGCCGACTGCGAGGCGCTGATGGTCCAGTTGCTGCCGGGCCAGCCGTGACCTCCCTGCCCCTCCCGTCCGCGCTGCCCCTCCCGTCCGCGGACGAGTTGCTCGACGGGGCAGTCGTCGTCTCGCTGCCCATGCGCGTCCGGTTCCGCGGCATCACCGAACGCGAGGTGCTGCTGCTGCGCGGACCCGCCGGGTGGGGCGAGTTCGGACCGTTCCCCGAATACGGCGACGACGAGGCGGCGCACTGGTTGCAGTCGGCGATCGAAGCCGCCTGGCATGGCCATCCGGCTCCGCGCCGCTCCCGGATCGCGGTCAACGCGACCGTGCCCGCCATCGGCCCGGAGCGCGTCCCCGAGGTGCTCACCCGGTTCCCCGGCGCGCGCACCGCGAAGGTGAAGGTCGCCGAAACGGGCCAGGATCTCGCGCAGGATGTCGCTCGCGTCCGGGCCGTGCGCGAACACGTGCCCCACGTCCGGATCGACGCGAACGGCGGCTGGAGCGTGGACGAGGCCGTCCGCGCCCTCACGGCGTTCACCGCCGACGGTCCGCTCGAATACGCCGAGCAGCCGTGCGCGACCGTCCCCGAACTCGTCGAGGTGCGCCGGCGACTGCCCGGGGTGCGCATCGCGGCGGACGAGAGCATCCGCCGCGCCGAGGATCCCCTGCGGGTCGTGCGGGCCGGGGGAGCGGACGTCGCCGTCGTGAAGGTCTCGCCGCTCGGTGGGGTCCGACGCCTCGTCGCGCTCGCCGACGAACTCGCCGGGCACGGCGTCGAGGTGGTCGTCTCGAGCGCCCTCGACTCCGCGGTGGGGATCGCCACCGGTCTCGCGGCGGCAGCCGCCCTGCCCGACCTCCCGTACGCCTGCGGGCTGGGCACGGGTGGTTTCTTCGAAGCCGACGTCGCGCCGGCTCTGCACATGTCCGACGGAGCGCTCGATGTCGTCGCGGTCGAGCCCGAACCCGAGCGGCTCGACGCGCTGCGGGCCGATCCCGATCGAGTCGAGTGGTGGTGCGAGCGGGTGCGTCGGTGCCGTACGGTGCTCGCCGGACGCGGACTGTGACGACCTCGCCGGACGCGGACTGTGACGGCACGGAATCGTCGTATATCGTTCCCCGCGTCCCAACGGTCACAAGTGTCACATCTACGGAGGCAGTGAAAGTGGTTGCAGCTCTGGGCGATGCCCTCCTCGGCGCCGACAAGTTCCCGGCGGTCAAGGCAGACGTCGAAGCCCTGATCGATGCTGAGGTGTCGGACAAGAAGGGTGCGTCCGGTCTCGCCCTCAAGGGTGGCTACGCAGCAGTGAAGAAGGTCGGCCCGGGCATCGTGCCGGGTGCCGTCGAAGGTCTGCTGCCCGAATTCGTCGAGAAGCTCCAGCCGTTCTGGGTGGAGTACGCAGGCAACGGTTCGTTCGCGGACTTCCTGGTCGCCCGCGGCGAGGTCGTCGCCGACGCTCTCCTCGGCGTGACCGACGAGCGCATCGCCGGCACGTCGAAGTCCGGCGTCAAGAAGGTCTACGACTCGCTGCGCCCCTCGGCCAAGAAGCACGTCGTCGAGGCCCTGCCGCGCCTGGGTGATCTCATCCAGAAGCACGCCGGCTGAGCCGACACCAGCGACATCCGGACGTCGCGGTCCCGAACCGGTTCGCCGGTCGGTACCGCGACGTTCGTCGTTCGAGGGGGTCGTTCGAGGGGTCCGTCAGTAGACGGGCTCCCCGTACTTCCAGTAGCCGATGAAGGTCACCGCCGCACGGTCCCAGCCGCACTCGCGCACGAGATGGCGGCGCACGCCGGTCGCGAGCGACGACTCGCCCGCGACGAACGCGTGGGCCGAATCCGACGAGGGCGTCGACTCCCGCACCGCGTCGACGACGAGACTGCCCGGAACCGCCTCGCCATCCGTCCTGATCACCGGATGCACCCGCACGTTCTCGCCCGTCGGCAGATTCTGGGCGCTGAGATCGTCCGGGTGCGGAACCTCGACGAAGACCTCCACGGCCGCGAGCGGGTCGAGGGCAAGAATCGAGTCGAGGATGCCGACCACGGCGGGCACCGCGCTCTCGTCGCCGACGAGCAGCCACGACCGTGCTTCGTCGAGGGGCAGGTTGCTGATGCCCTCGTCGAGGATGCCGATCTCGTCGCCGGGCTGTGCCCGCTCCGCCCACGCCGAAGCCGGACCCAGATCGCCGTGCGACGCGAAATCGATCTCGATCTCTGAAGTCGGACCGAACAGCCCGGTGCCCGCAGGTCGCACACGGCGGAACGTGTAGTTCCGCAACACCGGACGCCGCTCCTCGGGCAGTTCCTGGTATTCGGGCCACCAACGGTCGTCGGTCGCGCCGGGAAGGGTCAGTTCCTGCTGATCCGGGGTGGGGAAGAACATGCGGAACCAGTGGTCGAAGCCCATCGGTGCGATCGAGTCGACGTCGTCGCCGCCCACGGTGATGCGCACGAAGGTCGGGCTGATGCGTTGGGCGGCGAGTACCTGCGCGCGCACCATCCGCCGCGACTCGGGCTTGAGATAGGGATTGCGCCGTGCGGTTCCGGTGCTCTTCGCCATACGGCCCTCCGAGGTTGCTCGGATGCCACCACTGACGACGTGCAGCATCCCGACGATCGTTCAGCGGAGCCTAACCTGTGTCGTCACCCGGGAGTGCCGGGCCGCTGCAGTCTCCGCACCGCGGGCGTCAGTCCCCATTCGGTCCGCCCCAACCGGCTCACCGCGCCGAGCGCGGCGAAGTCGGGGGCACCGTCCTCCGCCAGCACCTCCGGATCGACCGTCACGGCGAGGACGTCGCCCATCACGACGAACGAGTCGCCGATCTCGATCACACGGTGCAACCGGCACTCGATCGAGGCGGGTGCCTCCGCGACCCGCGGGGGCCGCACCCGCTCGCTCGGCTCGGCGTGCAACCCCACCTCGGTGAACTCGTCGATGTGGTGCGGGAACGCCGCCGACGAGGCGTTGACCTTCTCCATCAACGGCACGGTCGCGATATTGATCACGAACTCGCCCGTCTGCTCGATGTTCCGCAGACTGTCCTTCCGGCCCACGGAGGTGAACTGCACGACCGGCGGGGCCGTACTCGCCACCGTGAAGAAGCTGTACGGAGCGAGATTGAACACACCGTCCTCGGCCTCGGTGGACACCCACGCGATCGGTCTCGGCACGATTGTCGCGGTGAGAAGGCGGTAGAAGCGGCCGGGACTCGACTCGGCGGGATCGAAGACTGTGCGCACGGCCTCCATTCTGACCGCACCTGTACCCGGCCACACTTCCGGCGCAATTACCCTGGACTCCGTGAATCCGTCCACTGCCCAGGCCACTGCTGTCGTCGACGAACTCGCCCGGGGCGGTGTTCGGGACGTCGTGCTGTGCCCGGGCTCGCGCAACGCGCCGCTCGCCTTCGCGCTCCAGGCCGCCGACAGCGCAGGACGTCTGCGCCTGCACATGCGTATCGACGAGCGCACCGCCGGATTCCTCGCGATCGGCCTGGCCCTCGCATCGGGGCGTCCCGTCCCGGTCGTCATGACCTCCGGTACCGCCGTGGCCAACCTCGCGCCCGCCGTGCTCGAGGCGAACTACGCCCGCGTCCCGCTGGTCGTGCTCAGCGCCAATCGCCCCTACGAACTGCTCGGATCCGGTGCGAACCAGACCGTCGAACAGCTCGGGTTGTTCGGCAGCCAGGTGCGCGCCACCATCAGTCTCGGCCTCGCCGAAGGCATCGAGCAGAACAGCCAGTGGCGTTCGGCTGTCTCCCGGGTTCTCGCCGCCGCCCGCGGAACCCGATCGGGCAACGCCGGCCCGGTCCACTTCGACATCCCGCTGCGCGAACCGCTCGTGCCCGAGCTCGACGCGAAGGTCCCGGTGCCCGAGGGCCGCCCCGACGGCAATGCCTGGACCACCACGGTGAACGCCACCCTCGACGTCCCGCTCGAGATCGACCTGACCCCCGACACGATCGTCGTCTCCGGTCACGGTTCCGCCCACCGCCCCGAATTGTCCGGGCTGCCGACCGTCGCCGAACCCACCGCACCGTTGCACGGCATCCCGGTGCATCCGATGGCGCTGCCGCACCTGAAGCCGCGCCAGGCGATCATCACCGGACGGCCCACGCTGCACCGGCCGGTGTCGAACCTGCTCGCCGACCCCGCCGTCACCGTGTACGCGCTGACCACCGGCCCGCGCTGGCCCGACGTGTCGGGCAACGTCATCGCGACAGGCACCCGCGCCGTGGTGTCGGGAACACCCGACGAGGCGTGGCTCGAACGATGCCGCCAGCTGTCGGCACACACCGACAAGGCCGTGCGCGCCCAGCTCGACGGGCATCCGAAGGCCACCGGACTGCACGTCGCGGCGGTCGTGACGGACTCGCTGAAGCCCTGCGACCAACTGCTGCTCGGGGCGTCGAACCCGGTGCGCGACGCGGCGCTCGTGAGCTACCCGAAACCCGACGTGAAGGTGCTGTCCAACCGGGGTGTCGCCGGGATCGACGGTACGGTCTCCACCGCCGTCGGTGCCGCACTCGCCTACGAGCAGGGACGGACCGTCGCGCTGCTCGGCGACCTGACCTTCCTGCACGACGCGTCGGGCCTGCTCATCGGGCCGTCGGAGCCGCGGCCGCAGAACCTCACCATCGTCGTCGCGAACGACGACGGCGGCGGAATCTTCGAATTGCTCGAACAGGGCGACCCGCAGTACGCGGGTGTTTTCGAGCGTGTCTTCGGCACCCCGCACGGTATGGACCTCGCGGCACTGTGTGCGGCCTACCGCGTTCCGCACGAGCTGGTGGATCTGCAGGGACTCGCGCTCGCCCTCTCGAACGACACGGCGCCGCCCGCGGGCATCCGTGTGGTCGAGGTCACCACCGATCGGGCCGGGCTGCGCGAATTGCACGCGGCGGTGCGGGCGCAGCTGTGAGCGGACCCGAGCGCGCGCGACGCGTGGTTCTCATGGTCGCGGCGGCGATTTCCGCCCTTGCGGTGATCCTGTTCCTCGGCGCCCTCCGCAACGACCTCACCATCCGCTCCGACACGGGCACGGCCGTCGCGGAGGTGCTCTCGGCCGGCTCCGTGCGGTCCGCCGTGAGTTTCGTCACTCCTGACGGTGTGACGCACAATCCGGAGCTCGGCGTTCTGTACCCGACGGGGCTGACCACCGGGCAGCGGATCGCCGTCGAGTACGCCCGGAGTGATCCCGATCTCGTTCGTGTGACCGGTCGCGACGCCCGCGTCGCCCTGATCCCGACCGGATCGGTGATCGTCGTCACATGGTTGATCGCCACGCCGGTGCTGATCTGGCTGCGGCGGAGGGCGACCGCCGCACCCGCTGTCGCTCCCGACGTGAAGGATCGACAGCTGCAGGTGTGACGAACGAAACGTTCGTCGCGACTTCGTTCATCGGTCACCGAACTCGCACCTGCTCGACTCGCAGGCTCGCCACGCTGTCGGCGTGCGAGTAGCCATCGTCGCGGAATCCTTCCTCCCGAACGTCAACGGCGTCACCAACTCGGTGCTCCGCGTCCTCGAGCACCTCGACCGCACCGGACACGACGCGTTGGTCGTCGCACCCGACACGGTCGCAGGCAGGCCACCCGCTCCGTCCGACCATCACGGGACACCCGTCCACCGCGTACCGGCGGTGCGCGTACCGAGGATCAGCTCCCTCCCGGTGGGCGTGCCCGGCCCGGAACTCCTTCCGGTGCTGCGCACTTTCGCGCCGGATGTGGTGCACCTCGCGTCCCCGTTCGTGCTCGGTGCCGGCGGTCTCGCCGCCGCGGGACGTCTCGACATTCCGACGGTCGCGATCTATCAGACGGACGTGGCCGGATTCGCCTCCAGCTACGGGCTCGGCCTCGCCGCGCGTGCGTCCTGGCGGTGGACTCGGCGCCTGCACCGCGGCTGCGATCTCACCCTCGCTCCCTCGACCTCCGCCGTGGACGACCTCGTGGCCCACGGCATCCCGCGCGTGCGGCGCTGGTCGCGGGGCGTCGACACCGACCGCTTCGCGCCGTCCCGGCGGGACGAGGACCTGCGCGCCTGCTGGTCGCCGGACGGCCGTCCGATCGTCGGTTTCGTGGGACGCCTCGCGCCCGAGAAGCACGTCGAGCGGCTCGCGATCCTCGCCCACGACCCGCGGCTGCAGCTCGTCGTCGTCGGCGACGGTCCCGAACGGTCGCGGCTCGAACGTCAGCTGCCGTCGGCCGTGTTCACCGGGCAGCTGGGGGGCGAGGAACTGGCCCGCGCCCACGCGAGCCTCGACGTCTTCGTCCATCCCGGCGAACACGAGACCTTCTGCCAGGCCGTGCAGGAAGCCCTGGCGAGCGGGGTCCCGGCGATCGTGCCGGACGCGGGCGGACCACGCGACCTCGTCGCCCACTGCCGCAACGGTTACCGCTTGCCGGTGGACCGCTTCGTCGAATTGCTGCCCCGAGCCGTCGATGCGCTGCTCGCTCCTGGGGTCCGGGACGAGTTCGGTGGTGCGGCACGCAGTGGAGTGCTCGGCCGCACCTGGCCCGTGCTGTGCGACGAGTTGTTCGCCCATTACCGGCGGGTGCAGGGCCTTCCTGCGCACGCGCTCCGCCGCGCCGCATGAGCGCCGGCGTCCACTAGGGGAGCGGGTAACGTTTCGGCCGTGGCAACAACTCACGGATCACGCGCGTCGCTCGACAAGGACCCGCGTGAGGTCGCGTCCATGTTCGACGGGGTCGCTGCACGCTACGACCTGACCAACACCGTCCTGTCGTTCGGACAGGACCGCGGGTGGCGTCGCGCGACCCGTGCGGCTCTCGACCTGAAGCCCGGCGAGCGGGTGCTCGACCTGGCCGCCGGCACCGGGGTCTCCACCGTCGAACTCGGACGGTCCGGCGCGTGGGTCGTCGCCACCGACTTCTCCAAGGGCATGCTGCACGCCGGTGAGTTCCGCAACGTCCCGATGGTCGCAGGCGACGCGATGAAACTGCCGTTCGCCGACGCGGTCTTCGACGCCGCGACCATCTCCTTCGGCCTGCGCAACGTCGCCGACCCGGACGAGGGACTGCGCGAGATCGCCCGGGTGGTCAAGCCGGGTGGACGCCTCGTGGTGTGCGAGTTCTCCACACCCGTGCGGGAACCGCTACGCACCGTCTACATGGAGTACCTGATGCGGACGCTGCCGCGGGTCGCGCGGGCGGTCAGCAGCAATCCCGACGCCTACGTCTACCTCGCCGAATCGATCCGGGCCTGGCCCGATCAAGAGCAGCTCGCCCGGCGCATCGAGGCCGCGGGCTGGAGCGACGTGAAGTGGCGCAATCTCACGGGGGGCATAACCGCCCTGCACCGCGCGGTACGCAAGTAGCCGGGCGCATCGGCACCGCGCGGTACGCAAGTGGCCGGGCGCATCGGCACCGCGCGGTACGCAAGTGGCCGGGCGCATCGGCACCGCGCGGTACGCAAGTAACCGCGCGGCGCTGTATCGGCTCTCAGGCGAAGAGGGGCTGACGGTCCCAGCGCATCGAGAAATGACCGCTCGTCCGCCACACCCGGGCCACGAAGTCGGCGTCCTCGTCGGTGACGAGATTGCCCATCACCCGCACCGCGACCGACATCATCGTCCGCGACCGCATCGCGATCGGGCCGGTCGCCGGCAGGAACTTCGGGATCGTGAGCAGGCTCGCAAGGCGACGCGCGGTGGAGAACGCCCGGCCGTAGTGGGAGCGCAGCGTCGCCGGCCACAGGTCGGTGAGGTCGTCGGAGTCGAGCAGCCCGGCGAGCAACCGACCGCCTTCGAGTCCGTAGTCGATGCCCTCGCCGTTGAGCGGATTGACGCACGCCGCGGCGTCGCCGATCAGCGCCCAGTTCCTGCCCGCGACCCCCGACACGGCTCCGCCCATGGGCAGCAGCGCCGACGCCACACGCGTCACCTCACCGAGTTCCCATTCCGTGCGACGCTGCCGCGCGTAGAGGTCGATGAGAGGCCGCAGCGATCCGCTCGCCGGTCGCGAGGCGGTCGCGAGGGTCCCCACTCCCAGGTTCACCTCGCCGGTGCCGAGCGGGAACACCCAGCCGTAGCCCGGCTGGAGGGCCCCCGCGTCGTCGCGCAGTTCGAGGTGCGAGGTGATCCACGGATCGTCGCTGCGCGGGGAGGTGGCGTAGGCCCGCGCGGCCACGCCGTAGGTGGTGTCGCGGTGCCAGCGACGACCGAGCACCTTGCCGAGGGGAGAACGCACCCCGTCGGCGACGATCACCGTGCGGCAGCGGACGGTCCGCGGTCCGTCGGCGGTGCGGAAGATCACGGCCGAGACCCGGTCGCCGTCGCGTTCGACGTCGACGGCCTTCGTTCCGTCCACGGCGCGGGCACCCGAGTCGAGCGCGACCTGCCGGATCCGGGCGTCGAGTTCGGTGCGCGGCACGGCGCTGCCCACGACCGGGAACGACGAGTCGGGCCAGGGGAGTTCGAAGCGGCCACCGAAGCCCTCGAGACGCAGACCGCGGTTGACGGTGCGGGTGCGCAGCCAGTCGCCGAGGCCGAGTTCGTCGAGTTCGGCGACGGCACGCGGGGTCAGTCCGTCACCGCAGGTCTTGTCGCGAGGGAAGGTCGCGGCATCGACGAGCAACACCTCGCGACCGGCGCGGGCAGCCCACGCGGCGGCGGCGGAACCGGCTGGACCGGCACCGACGACGAGAACATCGGTACTGTCGGGAACGCAGGACTGGGATTGCCGCGGATCTCGCGCGGAGTGTTCGGCCACCACCGCTCCATCTTCTCAGGCCGCGATCGGCCGCCTCGACGAGGTGGATCGGGGAACGAACGGCTAGGTTCACTACGGTGAAGTCGAGGCGACAGAACAGGATGGGTACGTCATCGTGAGCACTGAGGGGGCGGCTCGGACCGCTGGTTCGGCCGATGCGGCGCCGAGCACCGTCGTGGCCGGTGTGGAACTCGGCGATCCGGTCCTCGCCGCGACAGTCGGGGACGGCCTCGCGAGCGTCGAGAAACTCCTGGTCGAGGAACTGTCCGACGGTGAGGACTTCCTGACGGAGGCCGCACTGCACCTTGCTAAGGCGGGTGGCAAGCGGTTCCGGCCGCTGTTCACTATCCTCACCGCGCAGCTCGGGCCGAAGCCCACCGATCCCGCCGTGGTGACGGCGGCGACCGTCGTTGAGCTCGTGCACCTCGCGACGCTCTATCACGACGACGTGATGGACGAGGCGACGATGCGTCGCGGCGCCCCGAGCGCCAACGTGCGCTGGGGCAACAGCGTCGCGATCCTCGCCGGCGACTATCTGTTCGCGCACGCCTCGCGGTTGGTGTCGACGCTGGGTCCGTCGGCCGTGCAGATCATCGCGGAGACGTTCGCCGAGCTGGTCACCGGTCAGATGCGCGAAACCATCGGTGTGCGTACCAACGACGACCCGGTCGAGCATTACCTGCGGGTGATCTGGGAGAAGACCGGTTCGCTGATCGCCGCCAGCGGTCGCTTCGGCGGTACGTTCTCGGGCGCCGATCCGGAACATGTAGAGCGTCTCGAACGGCTCGGCGACGCCGTCGGCACCGCATTCCAGATCGTCGACGACATCATCGACATCGCGTCCGACACCACGGAGTCGGGCAAGACCCCCGGAACCGATCTCCGCGAGGGTGTGTACACCCTGCCGGTGCTCTACGCGCTGCGGGAGACCGGACCGGAGGCGGATCGTCTGCGTGAACTGCTCGTCGGTCCCATCGAGGACGAAGCACACGTCGCGGAGGCGCTCGAACTGCTCGTCCGCTCGCCGGGGATGGATGCGGCGAAGGCGACTCTCGCGACCTACGCCGCCCGCGCTCACGCCGAACTCCATGCCCTGCCGCAGGGGTCGGCGAACGAGGCGCTGCGTCGCCTCGTGGACTTCACCGTCGCCCGCGTCGGCTGACGGACCGTCGTGTCGTCCCGCCCCGGTCGGGGCGGGAACCGCGCCGTTCGCTCGTTCGTTGGACGAATGAGTGGGAAATCGTGGTGCGGAAGGGGTGCGACGTGCACGGATACTCGAACCGTCTCAAGACGGCCGGTCTGTTGATCGGAATGTCCGCGCTGATCGTGTTCGTCGGAGCGTTGTTCGGCAATTCGACGATCCTGCTGATATCGATCGTGCTCGCCGTCGGCATGAACGGCTACGCGTACTTCAACAGCGACAAGCTCGCCCTGCGGGCGATGCACGCCCAGCCGGTCACCGAGGTGCAGGCACCGGCGATGTACCGGATCGTGCGCGAACTCGCGACCGCGGCGCACCAGCCCATGCCGCGGCTCTACATCAGCCCCACCAACGCCCCCAACGCGTTCGCCACGGGTCGTAACCCGCGAAACGCCGCCGTGTGCTGCACGACGGGCATCCTGGAGATCCTGAACGAACGGGAACTGCGCGCGGTGCTCGGCCACGAACTCGCCCACGTCTACAACCGCGACATCCTCATCTCGTCGGTCGCCGGCGCGATGGCTGCCGTCATCTCGGGCCTGGCGAACTTCGCGTTCTTCGCCTCGGCCTTCGGCAACCGGGAGGGTGGCGCGAACCCACTGGCGCTGCTGCTGGTTTCCCTGCTCGGCCCCATCGCGGCGTCGGTCGTCAAACTCGCTGTGTCGAGGTCGCGCGAGTACCAGGCCGACCAGTCCGGTGCCGAGCTCACCGGCGACCCGCTGGCCCTCGCGTCGGCGCTGCGCAAGCTCGCTCTCGGCACGCAGGCCGCGCCGCTGCCACCCGAACCGAAACTCGCGGCCCAGTCGCACCTGATGATCGCCAACCCGTTCCGGGCGGGCGACAAGATGAGCCGGCTGTTCTCGACGCACCCGCCGATGGCCGACCGCATCGAACGGCTCGAGCGCATGGCCGGGATCCGCTGACCGGACGGCACCCCACAGACGACATCCCGGACGACTCCGCCCGCGACGACGGTCGCGGGCGGAGTCGTAGGAGAGGGCGTCGTCGGCAGCGGTCGACGTACTAGCGGTAGTTGACGAACTGCAGGGCGATGTCGAGGTCGGCGTTCTTGAGCAGCGAGATGACGGCCTGCAGGTCGTCGCGCTTCTTGCTGCTCACGCGCAGCTCCTCGCCCTGGATCTGCGCCTTGACGCCCTTCGGGCCCTCGTCACGGATGAGCTTGGAGATCTTCTTGGCATTCTCCTGGCTGATGCCCTGCACCAGCGTGCCGGTGATCTTGTAGACCTTGCCGGACTGCGTCGGCTCGCCGGCGTCGAAGGACTTGAGGGACAGGTCGCGGCGGATCAGCTTCTCCTTGAAGACCTCGAGCGCGGCGAGCGCGCGGTCCTCGGTCTCGGCCGAGATCGTGATGGCCTCGTCGCCCGACCACTCGATGTGCGCCCCGGTGTTCCGGAAATCGAAGCGGTTGGCGATCTCCTTCGCCGCCTGGTTCAGCGCGTTGTCCACTTCCTGGCGGTCGACCTTGCTCACCACATCGAACGACGAATCAGCCACGTCTCACTCCACTTCGGGGTCGGTCTGTAAGGGTTCTGTCCACCCGACGCTATCGGGTCGCGCGGAGCTGTGACCACTCGGTTTGCGTTTCGGGGGGGTATGCGTTGTATTCTTCCAAACGCATCGAGGACGCGGTCCCGATCGCACCCCGGCAGGTTGCCCGAGCGGCCAATGGGAGCGGACTGTAAATCCGTCGGCTTACGCCTACGTAGGTTCGAATCCTACACCTGCCACCGGAACGGCCCCGGTTCTTCGGAACCGGGGCTGTTCTGCATTCCGGGGCCCTTCGGTGCGGGCTCCGGAGTGTGGGTCCTGCTCTCCCCGAGGTTCCGGGCGGCTCGGCACGCGGTGCCGTTCCGCCTCGCGCCCGATGCCTCCCGCCGGCCCACCGCGCGCGTATGTGTGGGCACGGGTGGGTGCGGGTGGGCAGAGCTCGGAGAGGAGCGGCGTTTATGCGCCTCTACCAGCGGATTTTGCACCAGGACCGAGTGTGTGTAATCTTTTGGAGGCCGCAGCGAGCAGAGATGCTCCGGAGGCCACGCCCCCTTAGCTCAGTCGGCAGAGCGTTTCCATGGTAAGGAAAAGGTCGACGGTTCGATTCCGTCAGGGGGCTCGCTGGATTGAGGTGCCGCCTTCGTAGCGACACTCGGCACCGAGGCGGTGTAGCTCAGTTGGTAGAGCAAACGACTCATAATCGTTGCGTCGCCGGTTCAAGTCCGGTCACCGCTACCAAAAGTTCATTGATCCACCCTGATCGATACTGATCGGATTGACGCGAAAGAAGGCATCCCGTGGCCTCCTCTACTGACGTTCGGCCGAAGATCACCTTGGCCTGCGAGGTGTGCAAGCACCGCAACTACATCACGAAGAAGAACCGTCGCAACGACCCCGACCGGCTCGAGCTGAAGAAGTTCTGCCCGAACTGCGGTACGCACCAGTCGCACCGCGAGTCCAAGTAGCCGGTCGCAACGACGTCGACGCATAAGGTCTCCGCAATACCGACCGTGCCAGTTGGCGTCGTCGGAATTGCGGAGGTTTTGCGTATGACGAACATACTCGAGAACCAGGAATCGGTGGACGCGACCGAACAGGCCGGGATCCCGTTCGATGCCGCCGCGCACGCCAAGTCCATGGTCGGTCACCACTACCGGGTGGGCGACTACTACGAGGTCGGTCGCGAGAAGATCCGCGAGTACGCCCGTGCCGTGCGCGATTCGCATCCGGCCCATCACGACGACGACGCAGCCCGGGGGCTGGGATATGACGGAGTGATCGCGCCGCTGACCTTCGTCTCGATCGTCGGCATGATCGCGCAGCGCAAGCTGTTCGAAGAGGTCGTCACCGGCTACGACCTGAGCCAGATCATGCAGACCGACCAGCGGATGGTCTACCACCGCCCGATCCAGGCCGGCGACAGGCTGTTCTGCGACGTCTACCTCGACGATTTCCGGCAAGCTGCCGGCAGCGACATCATCACCACCAAGAACGTGATCACGGATCAGTACGACAATCTCGTGCTCACCTCCTGGACGACGCTCGTCGCCCGTTCCGGTGGCGAGGTCGACGACAACATCGCGCACGCGGTCAAGGATGTGGTGATGCACAGTGACACTCCGTAGCTTCGCGGATGTCGCGGTAGGGGACGAGCTTCCGTCGAAGGTCGTCACGCTCACGCGCGGAAATCTGGTCAACTATGCAGGTGTGTCGGGTGATCCCAACCCGATCCACTGGAGCGACAAGGTGGCCGAACTGGCCGGCTTGCGCGACGTCGTCGGGCACGGCATGCTCTCGATGGGCATCGCGGCCGGCTTCGTCACGGAGTGGCTGGGAGACCCCGGCGCGGTGACCGAATACAATGTTCGGTTCACCAGTCCGGTATATGTGGAGGCCGACAAGGCCGCCGAGATCGAGTTCACCGGCAAGATCAAGTCGGTGGACGCGGAGAGCAAGACAGCAGTGGTCGTTATCGTGGCGAAGTCCGACGGTCGTAAGATCTTCGGTCGCGCCACGGCAACGGTCCGTTTGGCCTGACGGCCGAGCGGATTGGGTTTGTCCCGGGGCAATGCAGTACACTTAGGCTTCTGGGATCGCATAGCAGCGCGCTGCTCTACGAAGGCCGTAACGGCCCGACGGGGTAGCGCGCGTGTCATGTGGTCGCAGATGGGTCGGTTCCGGACACTCGCTTCGTACGAGTGTGGATGTCCGACCAGAGGGGCGTAGCTCAATTGGCAGAGCAGCGGTCTCCAAAACCGCAGGTTGCAGGTTCAAGTCCTGTCGCCCCTGCCCCCGGACTGCCAGCGACCGAGAGGAACGATGTGAGCGAGGAGCGCGGTCAGCGCCACAGCGGCACCGCAGGGAACATTCCCGGCGACGCTGGAACGGCTACCGGCGCGACCCCCGACGGTTCTTCCGCGGCTGCTCGGCCGACCGGCAAGCGGGCCACCCGTCGTGGTGCAGCCGATCCCTCGGCATCCACGACGAGTGCGGTGTCCATGAAGAAGACGTCGCGTTCGGCCACGGCCGTGAGCGATCGTCCCGCCGCGAAGTCCGAGAACATCTTCAAGCGACTCGTGCGCTTCTTCCGTGAGGTCATCGCCGAGCTCCGCAAGGTGATCTGGCCCAACCGCAAGCAGTTGACCACCTACACGCTCGTGGTCCTTGCGTTCGTGACCGTCATGACGGCGTTCATCTTCGGATTGGATCTGGCGTTCGTACAGGGCGTCAGCTGGTTGTTCGGTTAGCGCCTGTCCGCGCGAGACGAAAAATGTGATCGACGAGAGGAAAGTGCCCGGTGAGCACCCCCGAGAACGACTCGTACGAGGCTTCGGCCGAGGAGCACGTTTCGGACGAGGCCTTGGTTGACGACGTGACGGCCGAGTCGGCGGATGCGGACACCGAGGTCTCCGAGTCCGACGCTGCTGTCGAGTCCGGCACCGATGCCGAGACCGATGTCGAGGTCTCCGACGCAGCGGAGGGCACCGACGACGCCGCCGCCGAAGAGGACGAGGTCGACCCGGCCGAGGCCCTCGAGAAGCAACTGCGGCGCGAGCCCGGCGACTGGTACGTCGTGCACTCCTACGCCGGCTACGAGAACAAGGTCAAGACCAACCTCGAAACCCGCGTCCAGAACCTCGACCTCACCGAGTACATCTTCCAGGTCGAGGTGCCGACCGAAGAGGTCACCGAGATCAAGAACGGTCAGCGCAAGCAGGTCAACCGCAAGGTCCTGCCCGGCTACATCCTCGTCCGGATGGAACTCAACGACGAGTCGTGGGGCGCCGTCCGGAACACCCCCGGCGTGACCGGCTTCGTCGGAGCCACGTCGCGTCCGTCGCCGCTGACGATCAAGGAGGTCGTGAAGTTCCTCCTCCCGCAGCAGGCGAAGAAGAAGCCGGCGGCCGGTGCTTCGACCGCAGGCGAGCAGGCTCCCGCCGCCGCTGCGAAGCCCGCCATCGAGGTGGACTTCGAGGTCGGCGAGTCGGTCACCGTGATGGACGGCCCGTTCGCGACGCTGCCCGCCTCCATCAGTGAGGTCAACGCCGAGCAGCAGAAGCTCAAGGTCCTGGTGTCGATCTTCGGCCGTGAGACTCCCGTGGAGTTGTCGTTCAACCAGGTGTCGAAGATCTGACGATCCCCAGGATCCGACGGCGCCGGCATCCGGCGCGCACAAGCTTGCAGTAGCAGTACGCAAGAACCACACCGAGCACGAAACTAGGAATAGAGATGCCCCCCAAGAAGAAGAAGATCGCCGGGCTCATCAAGCTCCAGATCCAGGCCGGCCAGGCCAACCCGGCTCCGCCGGTCGGCCCCGCGCTGGGTCAGCACGGCGTCAACATCATGGAGTTCTGCAAGGCGTACAACGCGGCGACCGAGTCGCAGCGTGGCAACGTCGTGCCGGTCGAGATCACGGTCTACGAGGACCGTTCGTTCGACTTCAAGCTGAAGACTCCGCCGGCCGCGAAGCTCCTGCTCAAGGCCGCAGGCGTGCAGAAGGGCTCCGGCGAGCCGCACAAGACCAAGGTCGCCAAGGTGACCATGGATCAGGTGCGCGAGATCGCCAAGACCAAGCAGGAAGACCTGAACGCCAACGACATCGAGGCTGCCGCGAAGATCATCGCCGGCACCGCTCGGTCGATGGGCATCACGGTCGAGGGCTGAGCCCCTCGCTGTTCCGGGGCTCCGTCCCCGGGCTTGCATAGCACTCGTGGGAGGGCCGGCCAGGCCCGCTACCACGCCCGAACCATTCACCTGCCGGTGAGAAGTTAGGAAAGAACATGGCAAAGCGCAGCAAGGCATACCTCGCCGCGGCCGAGAAGATCGACTCGGACAACCTGTACAGCCCCCTCGCAGCTGCGAAGCTCGCGAAGGAGACCAGCTCGAAGAACTACGACGCCACCGTCGAGGTCGCCATGCGACTCGGTGTGGATCCCCGCAAGGCGGACCAGATGGTGCGCGGCACGGTCAACCTGCCGCACGGCACGGGTAAGACCGCTCGCGTCATCGTCTTCGCGGTGGGCGAGAAGGCTGCCGAGGCCGAGGCCGCAGGTGCCGACGTCGTGGGCGCCGAGGATCTGATCGAGCGCATCCAGGGCGGCTGGCTGGACTTCGACGCCGCGATCGCGACCCCCGACCAGATGGCGAAGGTCGGTCGTATCGCCCGCGTCCTCGGTCCCCGTGGTCTGATGCCGAACCCGAAGACGGGCACGGTCACCCCGGACGTCGCGAAGGCCGTCACCGACATCAAGGGTGGCAAGATCAGCTTCCGCGTCGACAAGAACGCCAACCTGCACTTCGTGATCGGCAAGGCCTCGTTCGACGAGACCAAGCTGGTCGAGAACTACGCTGCTGCTCTGGACGAGGTGCTCCGCGCCAAGCCGTCCAGCGCGAAGGGCCGCTACATCAAGAAGGTCACGATTGCTACGACCACCGGCCCGGGCATCCCGGTGGATCCGCAGCGCACCCGCAACCTCCTCGAGACCGCGGAGTAATTCGCACTGCACGCAGTGGATGTGCGTCCTGAAGCGGCCGGTACAGCATCGCTGTGCCGGCCGTTTTGCATCTCGTGCACATCGTCCGCTACAGTGGTGGGGTAGTTCGGCGTGCGCCGATCTTCACCCCGATCATGTTCTACCCAAGACCGTTGGTCACCGAATCCGCGTGCGGATCGGTTGAAGGTCCGGAGTTGTCCGGCGGCCCACGCAGGAGGACGAGGTTAGGGGAGATACGAACCGCGATGTGCCTTCCGGGTGCATTCGAGTTCCTCCTCCTTGTATGCCCCGTGTGCCCTGCGCCGGGGCGTTCGTCGTTTTCCGGTCCCGGCGGTCGTCCGGTGGGGCGTCCCACTCGGGACACCGGGAAAACGACTGTTACTGAGAGGAGGCGAAGTATGGCAAAGCCCGAGAAGGTTTCCGCAGTTGCGGAGATCACCGAGCAGTTCAAGACCTCCACCGCTGCCGTGATCACGGAATATCGTGGTCTGTCGGTGGGAAGTCTGACCGAGCTGCGTCGCGCTCTCGGAGAGGGTGCCACCTACTCCGTCGCCAAGAACACCCTGGTCAAGCGTGCCGCCGCTGAGGCGGGCGTCGAGGGTCTCGACGATCTGTTCGTCGGTCCGACCGCCATCGCGTTCGTCAAGGGCGAAGCGGTGGATGCTGCGAAGGCTCTGAAGAACTTCGCGAAGGACAACAAGGCTCTCGTCATCAAGGGCGGCTACATGGACGGCGCTGCGCTGTCCGTGGAGCAGGTCAACCAGATCGCGGACCTCGAGTCCCGCGAGGTGCTGTTGGCCAAGCTCGCCGGCGCGATGAAGGGCAACTTGGCAAAGGCCGCAGGCCTGTTCAACGCCCCCGCTTCGCAGGTGGCCCGCCTCGCGGCCGCTCTGCAGGAGAAGAAGGCGGGCGAAGAAGCCGCCTGACGCTGATCCGCATCACTGCGAATCTGCATCACCGCGAAAGATACATCCACGCGTGCTCCGGCACGCACCATCCCATCCGGTCGCGGATCAGCGACATGGGACTTATCAGGAAGGACCGCCACCATGGCGAAGCTCACCACCGAAGAGCTGCTCGACGCGTTCAAGGAACTGACCCTGCTCGAGCTCTCGGAGTTCGTCAAGGCATTCGAGGAGACCTTCGAGGTCACCGCTGCTGCTCCGGTTGCCGTCGCTGCCGCCGGTGCTCCGGCCGCTGCTGCCGAGGCCGAGTCCGAGCAGGACGAGTTCGACGTCATCCTCGAGGGTGCCGGCGACAAGAAGATCCAGGTCATCAAGGTCGTTCGCGAGATCGTCTCCGGCCTGGGCCTGAAGGAAGCCAAGGACCTCGTCGAGGGTGCTCCGAAGCCGATCCTCGAGAAGGTCGCCAAGGATGCTGCCGACGCTGCCAAGGCCAAGCTCGAAGAGGCCGGCGCCAAGGTCACCGTCAAGTAAGACGGTTTCCGAACTTTCCGTCGAGCGTTCCGACGCTCTCCGGAACGGTTCCGCACAGGGCCGTTTTAGCGAATTAATTTCGCGGAAACGGCCCTTCTGCATTTCGGGCATGAATGCCGAGTGATATGTCCGTTATCGGCAGAAATCGACATCTACGCCGTGTTCATGCAGGTCACGGCGTAAGTCGAGACACGCGTACCCCCTTGTACAACGTCCTTACTCATGAGTAGGATCGCGTGTCACAGGTACCACTATCCATGCGATAGAGTGGCCCAACCCACACGGGGGCGACGGTATCGGACAGCGGAGGTGATCGTGGGAGTCGAGGTTTCCGTCGAGGGACTGACCAAGTCCTTCGGCTCGCAACGTATCTGGCAGGACGTGACGTTGACGTTGCCGGCCGGTGAGGTGTCCGCGTTGCTCGGGCCGTCGGGTACCGGTAAGTCGGTGTTCCTCAAGTCGTTGATCGGTCTGCTGCGCCCGGAGGAGGGCTCGATCGTCATCGACGGCACCGACATCCTGCAGTGCTCCTCGAAGGAGCTCTACGAGATCCGCAAGTTGTTCGGGGTGCTGTTCCAGGACGGTGCGTTGTTCGGGTCGATGAACCTCTACGACAATGTCGCCTTCCCGTTGCGTGAGCACACCCGCAAGTCCGAGTCGGAGATCCGGCGGATCGTGATGAGCAAGCTCGAGCTCGTCGGTCTGCTCGGCGCCGAGGACAAGTTGCCCGGGGAGATCTCCGGGGGGATGCGGAAGCGCGCCGGTCTGGCGCGGGCGTTGGTGTTGGATCCGGAGATCATTCTGGTGGACGAGCCGGATTCGGGTCTCGATCCGGTGCGCACGACCTATATTTCGCAGACGTTGATCGATATCAATGCGGAGATCGATGCGACGATCCTGATCGTGTCGCACAACATCAATCTGGCGCGCACGGTGCCGGACAACATCGGGATGTTGTTCCGCCGGCAGTTGGTGATGTTCGGTCCGCGTGAGGTGTTGCTGACTTCGGATGAGCCGGTGGTCAAGCAGTTCCTCAACGGCACGATGATCGGTCCGATCGGGATGTCGGAGGAGAAGGACGAGGCGACGATGGCGCACGAGCAGGCGCTCGTCGAGGCGGGTCATCATGCCGGTGGTGTGGACGACGTCGAGGGGATCGTGCCGCAGATGCAGGCGACTCCGGGGATGCCGGAGCGGCAGGCGGTGGCGCGTCGGCAGGAGCGGGTGCGGTCGATCCTGCACAACCTGCCCCCGGCCGCCCAGAGCGCCATCCTCGAGTCGCTCGATCACAACGGCGCGCCCCACACAGCCCGGGGCTATGCCGACGACGACACCCAGATCATTCCCGCCTATACCGGAGAGAGATACGAGCAGCAGGCCCAGCAGTAGCACCAGCCGCAGCAGTGGTACAGCGTCAGCAGTGGTACAGCCGCAGGCTGGAGAAGTAGGAGAGTAGATGGGGGCGGGCAGCTCGCTCGTGCGGCCGGTTCACGGCGCACTCACCCAGGCCGGCAACATCGTCGAACTGTTCGTCGACGTCGTGCGGAACACCTTCCGCCGACCGTTCCAGTTCCGGGAATTCATCGAACAGGCGTGGTTCATCGCCAGTGTCACGATTCTTCCGACGGCGCTCGTCGCGATCCCGTTCGGCGCCGTCGTGTCGCTGCAGACCGGCTCGCTGATCAAGCAGCTCGGCGCCGAATCGTTCACCGGTGCCGCGAGCGTCCTGGCGGTCATCCAGCAGGGCAGTCCGATCGTGACGGCTCTGCTGATCGCCGGTGCCGCCGGCTCCGCGGTCACCGCCGACCTCGGATCGCGGACGATCCGCGAGGAGATCGACGCGATGGAGGTGCTGGGCATCAATCCCATCCAGCGCCTCGTCGTCCCGCGAGTACTGGCGATGGTGCTCGTCGCGCTCCTGCTCAACGGTCTCGTCTCCGTGATCGGCATCGCCGGCGGCTACTTCTTCAACGTGGTGCTGCAGGGCGGTACCCCCGGCGCCTACCTCGCCTCCTTCTCCGCCCTGGCGCAGCTACCCGACCTCTACGTCGCCGAACTCAAGGCTGCGATCTTCGGGTTGATCGCCGGCGTCGTCGCGTCCTACAAGGGGCTGCACCCCGGTGCAGGCCCGAAGGGCGTGGGGGAGGCCGTGAACCAGACTGTCGTCATCACGTTCCTGCTGCTCTTCTTCGCGAACCTGATCCTGACGATGGTGTACCTGCAGATCGTTCCTGCGAAGGGATCCTGACCAGATGACAGTCTCCAGAGGCCGCGGAGATCTCGTTCTTCTCCGGGGTCGCCGAGCGGTGCGCGCACCGCTGAACGTGCTCGACCGCGCGGGGGACCAGATGTCCTTCTACGCGCGCGCCGTCGCGTGGACCCCGCGAACCCTCACCCACTACCGCAAGGAAGTCCTGCGGCTGCTCGCCGAGGTCACCTTCGGCAGCGGTGCACTCGCCGTGATCGGTGGCACCATCGGCGTCATCGCGATGATGTCCGGCTTCACCGGCGTCGTCGTGGGTCTGCAGGGATACGCCGCGCTCGAGCAGCTCGGCTCGTCGGTGCTCACCGGCTTCCTCTCGGCCTACGTCAACACCCGTGAACTGGCCCCGATCGTCGCGGCGCTCGCGTTGTCGGCGACCGTGGGCTGCGGCTTCACGGCACAGCTCGGTGCCATGAGGATCAGCGAGGAGATCGACGCCCTCGAGGTGATGGCCGTGCCGTCGCTGCCGTTCCTGGTGACCTCCCGGATGATCGCCGGCTTCGTCGCCGTGATCCCGCTGTACATCATCGGTCTCCTCGCGGCCTATCTCGCGACCCGCACGATCAGCACGCTGTTCAACGGCCAGTCGAGCGGCTCGTACGACCACTACTTCTATCTGTTCCTCCCACCGGAGGATGTGTTGTATTCGTTCGCGAAAGTGCTGGTCTTCGCGTTCGTGGTCATCCTCATCCACTGCTACTACGGTTTCCACGCCAGCGGCGGTCCCGCCGGCGTCGGGGTGGCCGTGGGCCGCGCGGTGCGTACCGCGATCGTGACGATCGCGATCCTCGACTTCTTCCTCAGCCTCGCGATCTGGGGCACGACGACCACGGTGAGGGTGGCCGGATGAGCGACACGACCACTTCGCCCTTGCGTCGCCGCACCCTGGGATTGATCTTCTTCGTGGTGCTGGCGCTGTTCCTGTACGTCACGATCGCGATGTACAACAAGACGTTCACGAAGGTCGTGAAGGTCGACCTCCGCACCGACAGCATCGGCAACGCCCTGCCGCTCAACGCCGACGTCAAGGCACGCGGTGTGCTCGTCGGCGAGGTCCGCGGAACGAGCGCGGAAGGCGGCGACGTCACCGCGCATCTTGCGCTCGACCCCGACAAGGCCGAACTGATCCCGGTCAACGCCACCGCACAGCTGCTGCCGAAGACCCTCTTCGGTGAGCGCTACGTCTCGCTGATCATCCCCGACGATCCGGGGCGTCCCGTCACGAACGGCGATGTGCTGGTGCAGGACACGAGCGAGCGCACAGTCGAACTCGGCGACGTGCTCGACGGGCTGCTCCCGCTCCTCGAGGCCGTCCCGCCGCAGGACCTCGCCAACACGCTCGGCGCCCTGGCCCAGGGACTGAGCGGACGCGGCGAGAAGCTGGGACAGACGGTCGACGACCTCGAACAGATCTTCCGCGAGGTGAACGGCGAACTGCCCACACTGCAGGAGGATCTGCGCGGACTCGCCGATTTCTCGCAGACCTACTCCGAGGCCGCACCGGATCTCGTCGAGGCGCTGAACAACCTGCGCACGACGGGTGGCACGGTCGTCGAACAGCAGAACCAGATCCGCACGCTGCTTGCGAGCGCGACGGGAGCGTCGTCGCAGACGGCCGATTTCATCGAGCAGAACTCGAACTCGATCATCACGCTGTCCGCCGATTCGAAGGAGGCGCTGCAGCTGCTCGCCCGTTACTCGCCGTCCTTCCCGTGCACCTTCGAGGGATTCGCCGACGCGAAGCCGGCCGCCGTCGATCTGCTCGCGGCCGACGATCCGTTCCCGGGTGTGCGCGCGAACATCCAGTTCACGAACCCGAAGGGCCGCTACCTGCCGAACCAGGACGAACCGCGTCTGCTCGACGATCGCGGACCGGCCTGCTACGACGACGTGACCGCGCCCGGCCGCACCTTCCCGCAGTATCCGGGCGGTTCGATCAACGACGGTTCGTACCAGGTGCCGTCGCGTAATCCCGGCCCCGAGACCATCGATTTCTTCCCTGCCCCGGCAGGATCCGGCGTCCCCGACGACGTCGGTGAGATCATCGGCACCTCGGACGGCGGCGCGACTCCCGTCTCGTACGCCGGCTCGCGTCTGGAACAGGACACGCTCGACGTCATCTACGGACAGGCCACCGGTGTCGACCCCGAGGAGGTCCCGTCCTGGACCACCCGGCTCGGCGCTCCGGCGATCCGCGGTACGGAGGTGAGCTTCCAGTGAGAGGTCTCGCAGCACCCCTGATCAAACTCATCGTGTTCGCCGTGGTCACCGTCCTCGCGACCGGTGTCCTCGCCGCGACCATCGCCAATGTCGGCGGTGGGGGAGGAACGAAGTTCCACGCGATCTTTTCCGACGTCACCTCACTCAACAAGGGCGACGACATCCGCATCGCGGGTGTCCGCGTGGGGCAGGTCGAGGAGATCTCGGTCTTCGACGAACGGCAGGCGCGGGTCACCTTCTCGCTCGAGGAGCGCGACTGGCTCCCGGCCGGTGCCACCGCGACCATCCGGTTCCGCAATCTCGTCGGCCAGCGTTACATCGCGCTCGGTCAGGGTGAGGGCGCGCAGGGCGAGAAGATCACGGGCGGCGATACGATCCCGATCGAGCGTACGAAGCCGGCGGTGAACCTAACGACGCTCTTCGACGGCTTCCGGCCGTTGTTCCAGACGCTGAGCGCCGACGACGTCAACAAGCTCTCGTTCCAGATCATCCAGGTCTTCCAGGGTGAGGCCGGAACGATCGACGATCTGGTGCGCAGCACCGCGTCGCTGACCAACACCATCGCCGACAAGGACCGCGTGATCGGTGCGGTGATCGACAACCTCAACACCGTCCTGGCCACGATCGACCAGCGCGACGAGCAGCTCGATTCGCTGCTGGTCAACACGCAGGCACTCGTCAGCGGGTTGTCGGCCGACCGGGCGACCGTCGGTTCGGCCGTGGCGTCGATGGCGGGGCTGACCGACGCGGTCTCCGACGTCCTCGAGCCCACCCGCCCGTCGATCGCACAGTCGATCACGGCGCTCGAACAGGTCACTTCGAATCTCAACGCGAACCGCGACGAGGTCGACCGCGTCCTCGAGACGTTGCCGGTCAAGCTCGACAAGCTCGGGCGCGTGGCCAGCTCCGGTTCGTGGTTCCAGTTCTACCTGTGCGGTATCGACATCATCGCAGGTCCCGGTTCGGTCCCGTATCTGAATCTGCCGACGGGGCTGCCCACCGTGAACCAACCCATCTACACGAATGCGGCGAAGCGTTGCTCGCAAGAGGGGATGCAGGAGTTGCAGGGACGATGAGCAAACGTCGCAGTCCGGCCGCCGCCGGTGCCCTGGGCATCGTCGTGGTGCTGCTGGGGACACTGTCCGCCTTTTTCCTCGACGAACTGCCCATTATCGGGGCGGGCGCGACCTACGAGGCCGAATTCAGCGAGGCCGCGGGTCTCAAACCCACCAACGAGGTGCGTATCGCCGGCGTGAAGGTCGGCAAGGTCACCGGAGTCGACCTCGAGGGCGACCGCGTGATCGTCTCGTTCAAGGTCCAGGACGCATGGGTCGGGAACGACACGGCGGCCTCCATCCAGATCAAGACGATCCTCGGACAGAAGTATCTGGCACTCGAGCCGCGGGGTACGGAGGTGCTCGACCCGGACGACCGGATCCCGCTCGACCGGACGGTCGCGCCGTACGACGTGATCGAAGCGTTCTCGTCGGCGGCCACGACCCTCGGCGAGATCGATTCCGAGCAGCTCGCGACCGGCTTCCAGACCCTGTCGGAGGCGTTCTCGGAGACACCCGACGACATCCGGGCCTCGCTCGACGGCATCAGCCGCCTGTCCGAGACCGTCGCGAGTCGTGACCAGGAGCTGAAGAAGCTCCTCGACGCGACCGGCAATGTCTCGAAGGTGCTCGCCGACCGCAACGCCGAGTTCAACCGGTTGCTCTCCGACGGTGCGCTGCTCGTCGCGGAACTGAACAATCGGCAGGAGGCGATCTCCCAGTTGCTCGATGGCACCAAGCGGTTGTCGGCCGAGCTCTCCGGGCTCGTCGAGGAGAACCGCGAGACCATCGGTCCCGCCCTGCAACAGTTGCGCGGCGTCGTCGACGTCCTCCAGGAAAACAACGACAACCTCGATCGGGCCATGGAGCTGTACGAGCCGTTCGTGCGTGTCTACACCAACGTCGTCGGCAACGGCCGGTGGTTCGACCAGGTCGTCGTGAACCTGACCCCGCCGGGCCTACCGGAGATCCCCGGTTACCGCGAGCCCGGTCGCCGCCTGGAAGGGGGCAACTGATGGCACACGCCGAGAACGGCGAGTCCCGCAGCAATCGCGGGCGCATCGCGCTGATCGCGGCCGTCGTCGCGGGCGTGGTGGCCCTGGCCGGAGCGGGGTGGTGGATGTTCACCCGGCTGGGCACCACCGAGATCACTGCCTATTTCGACAAGGCCGTGGGCATCTACGAGGGCTCCGACGTCCGGGTGCTGGGCGTCGAGGTGGGGAAGGTGACCTCCGTCGAACCGCAGGGCGACCTCGTGAAGGTCGGTCTGCGGGTGAACCGCGGCGTCGACATCCCGGCCGACGCCCGCGCCGTGCAGATCACCCCGTCGGTCGTCGCCGACCGTTACGTACAGCTCACCCCTGCCTACACCGGTGGCGACACGATGAGCAGCGGTGCGGTGATCGACCGCGAGCGCACCGCCACCCCTGTGGAGGTCGACGAGCTCTACGCGAGCATCGACGAGCTCTCCCGCGCGCTCGGTCCCGACGGCGCGAACCGCGAGGGCGCGCTGACCGACTTCGTCGAAGTCGGTGCGGAGAACCTCGCCGGCAACGGTGAGGCCCTCGGGCAGAGCATCGAGAACCTGTCGGCCGCCGCGCGCACGCTCGACCAGTCGCGCGACGACCTCTACGGCACGATCGAGAACCTGCAGGTGTTCGTCAGTGCTCTCGCGGCCAACGACGAGCAGGTGCGCCAGTTCAATGCGCAGCTCTCGGACCTGTCGGGATTCCTGGCGGGGGAGCGGCAGAACCTCGGTGAGGCGCTGAACACGCTGTCGGTCACGCTCGGCGACGTCGCGACGTTCGTGCGCGACAACCAGGCGGCCGTGAAGGACAACGTCGACGCACTCGTGCCGATCACGGAGACCCTGGCTAACCGCCGGCAGGAACTCGTGAATTCGCTGACGCTGCTCCCGCTCGCGGTGAGCAACCTCGTCAACTCGTACGACGCCGAAGCAGGTGTGCTCGCATCGCGGCTCGTGCTGCCCGACCTGCAGGACCCTGCGGGAGCGGTGTGCAAGCTCATCGATCTCGGCAATCTCGTGCCCGGCGACGAGCGTTTCGAGCAGCTCGGCCGGCAGATGCAGCCGCTGATCGACCGGTGCCGCGACGTCGCCACGCAGATCACCGAGGACCAGCGGTCCCCGGATCTGATCCTGCCGTTCGGTGTCCTGAGCGGTGAGAACATCCAGCGGCAGGTCACCCCGGGCACGGTGCCCGGCGTGGTCTCGCCTCGGCTCGACCTCCGGGGAGGAGATCGGTGAGCGGCGCGAAGAGGATGGGCCGCACAGGTGTCTTCGGAGCGGCCGCGTGCGTGGTCGCGGTGACGGTCACGGGGTGCGGAGGTCTGTCCGACGTCCCGTTGCCCGGCGGCGCCGACGTGGGTAGCGATCCGATCCGTCTGTCCATCCAGTTCGACGACGTGCTCGACCTGGTTCCGCAGTCGAGCGTGAAGGTCGACGGTGTGCCGGTCGGGCGCGTCGAATCGATCTCGGTCGCATCCGATTTCGGATGGACCGCCGACGTCGGCATCGTGCTCGACTCGAGCGTGGACCTGCCGGCGAACGCGCTCGCGAGCGTCGAACAGTCGAGTCTGCTCGGTGAGAAGTTCGTGCAGCTCACGCCTCCGGAGGACGAGCCCCCGACGGGCCGGCTCGCCGACGGCGACGTGATCCCGCTCGACCGCACCCGGCACGCCACCGAACTCGAACCGGTGCTCGGCGCGCTGTCGCTGCTGCTCAACGGTGGCGGTGTCGGCCAGCTCGCGCCGATCGTCAACGAATTGTCGACGGCCTTCGACGGCCGCGAGGGAACCACGCGCAGCCTCATCGAGCAGGCCGAGACCCTGATCACCGGTCTCGAACAGCAACGCGACGACATCACCCGGGCGCTCGACGGACTCGACGAGCTCACGGTGCGGGTCGCGGAGCAGAACGACAAGATCGCCGCCGTGCTCGACGAACTGCCGGTCGCGACCGAGGTGCTCGAGCAACAGCGGCCGCAGCTGACCCAGCTGCTCGGCCAGCTCGACCGGCTCGGCACCGCAGGTGTCGACGTTCTCGA
Organism: Rhodococcus sp. 852002-51564_SCH6189132-a; assembly: GCF_001665495.1. Lineage (NCBI taxonomy): Bacteria > Bacillati > Actinomycetota > Actinomycetes > Mycobacteriales > Nocardiaceae > Rhodococcus > Rhodococcus sp. 852002-51564_SCH6189132-a. Next base: position 71,019 of record NZ_LZMJ01000034.1, on the reverse strand, counting down.
TCAGTCCAAGGAGGATCTGATCGCCGATCTCCTGGCGCTGCGCCCGACCCTCCAGGCACTCGCGGCGTCGGGCGACGATCTCGTCGAGGCGCTCTCCTTCGTGCCCACGGTGCCGTTCCCGGACGGTGTCGAGAAGGTCGCGCTGGGCAACTCGGTGAACCTCTTCCTCCTCGTCGACCTGCAGATCGGCGATGCGCTGGCCGCGCTCGGTGTGGGCCAGGGCGACCCGGTCTACCGCCAGCCGAAGTTCGGCAATCCGAAGCCGCTCGTCGACCCGTCCAACCCGTACTACGACGGGAACGGACCTGCCCCGGGCTGGCCCACCGTGTCGTTGCTGCCGGTGCTTCCTACTCCGCGTCTGCCCGGTGTGACCCTGCCCGAAGGGGTGTCGCTGCCCGACGGCATCGAGATCCCGGGGGTCACCGAGGCCGGTACGGACACCGATACCGGCACCGGCACCGGCACCGGCACCGACGGTGACGAGGCCCCGCCGCCGGGGCCGCTGGAAGGTTTGCTGAATCAGCTCGGACTCGGGGGTGGGCAGTGAGATCGCGCCTGGTGAAAGTGCAGCTCGCGCTGTTCGTGGTCATCGCCCTGCTCGGCATCGTGTTCGTCGGTGCCCGGTACGTGCGGCTCGACAACCTCATGGGCTTCGGCCAGTACACCGTCGACGCGCGGTTCCCCACCGGCGGTGGCATCTTCCCGAACGCCGAGGTCACCTATCGTGGGGTGCCCGTCGGTCGAGTCGGGGCGCTCAGCCTCACGGACGACGGAATCAACGTCGAACTGCGCCTCGACAACGGCGGACCGCAGATCCCGGCGTCGGCGCGTCCCGTCGTGGCGAACCGGTCGGCGATCGGTGAGCAGTACGTCGATCTGCAGCCGCCGAACGACGAGGGCCCCTATCTCGAACAGGGCTCCGTCATCGAGGGCACCGAGGACGATCTGCCCACGCCGGTCGAAGACCTGCTGTTGAGCACGAACGACCTCGTGTACTCGGTTCCGCTCGAGCCGCTGCGCACCGTCGTCACCGAGCTCGGCGCGGCCTTCGACGGCCGCGGCGACGACCTGCAGGTGCTCGTCGACGCGCTCGCCGGTCTCAGCGAGAAGGGCACCGAATACCTGCCGCAGACCGTTACGCTCATCCGCGACAGCCTCACGGTGCTCGACACGCAGTCCGCCCAGTCGTCGGCGATCCAGCAGTTCAGCTCGGATCTGGATCTGGTGACCGCGCAGCTCCGCGACAGCGACCCCGACCTGCGGCGCCTGATCGACACCGGCACCGACGCGAGCGACCAGCTCTCCCAGCTGATCGAGGGCTCCGGCCCGGGCCTGACCACCGACCTCGCCAACCTCGCGGCGGTGGCGGAAGCGGCAGCCCCGCAGTCGATCGCTCTGCAGCCGCTGCTGGCCTTCCTTCCCGCCGTCGCGGGCAGTGCGAGTACGGTCGCTCCGGGCGACGGCGCGGTGCGTCAGGGCATCGTGCTCGAGACCAACAATCCGCCTTCGTGCACCATCGGGTACGAGGGGACGCAGGAGATCCTCGCGCAGATGCGCGCGCAGGATCCGAACTTCGACGAGACCCAGCAGGACTTCCCGTTCAACACGAACGCCTCGTGCGAGGTGCCGCAGGGCAGTGTCACCGGCGTGCGCAGCGCGAACCGCATCGTCTTCGCCGATCCGAACACGATCCAGCCCTGGGATTTCAAGCCGAAGAAGGACCCCGACAAGCTCAACCTGAATCCGATCGCGACGCAGCTCGCGCCGTTGCTCGGAGTCACCCCGAAGTGAGCAGTTAGTAGGTTTGTGGAGTGAGTGCACCAATTTCCTCCGACGCTCCGCCCACCCCGCCCCCCTCCGCCGACGGCAACTCGCCCGCGGACGGGCGGGGGCCGGGCGGGGCACGCAGGGCGGCCCTCGCCGTCGTCTCGGTGCTCGCCGTCGTCGCCCTCGCGGCGGCGGTGTGGTTCGGCTACGGCTGGGGGCGCGCGCTCCTGGTGGACCGTTCGGCTGCCGAGGCGCGCGACGCCGCGCTCTCGGGAGCCATGCAGGCGGCCGTCAACTTGAACAGCGTCGACGCGAACGACGTCGACCTGTCGATCGAGAACATGCGGTCGTCGATCACCGGCGACGCCCTGCGCAACGATCTCGCGGCGACCGAAGAGGACATCCGGGCCCGGGTCGCGGAGACCGGCACCAGCATGTCGGCCGAGGTGCTGTTCGGAACGCTCACCGAACTCAACACCGACGATGACCTGGGCAAGGCGCTCGTCGTCCTGGCCGTGCGCACCCAGACTCCCGAGTACTTCGTGACCAACAAGGTCCCGGTGCTCGTGTCGCTGCGCAAGGACGGCGACGTGTGGAAGGCCGAGACCATCGAACCGCTCGCCTCCGTCGAGATGGAGTCGGGACCGGTCCCCGGTGCTCCGGCTCCCGATCCCGGCGCGCAGCCCGCACCGGACGGGGCGCCCGCGCCCGAGGGTTCCGGGGCGCCCGCGCCCGAGGGTTCCGGGGCGCCCGCGCCCGAGGGCGAGGCGGGCCCGTGATGTTCGGCAAGTCGACGAAGGAGAACGTGTAGTGCCCCCGCAGCGACGGAAGACCGGCCCCAGTGGGCCCCCGCGCCGTCGGCCGAAGGTCGCCGGCACGTCCCGACCGCCTCGGGCGACCCCTGCAGAGGACGAACGCCCGACCCGGGCAGAGGACGAACGCCCGACCCGGGCAGAGCAAAACTCTGCCGAGGAAACTTCTGCCGAGCAGTCACGACCCTCCGAGGTGACGCTCGACAAGCAGGACGAGGAGCAGGAGAAGCCGGCCCCGGCGGCCGGCGACGGAACTCCCGCAGAGCACCCGACGGAGTCTCCGGCCGAGCCGGTTGATCCGCCCGAGCCTCCCGCCGGTGACGCCGGCAGGTCGCGTGCCTCCGGTGGGTGGCGTCCGGTGATCGTCGTCGGTGCGGTGGCGGTGGTGCTCGCGGTGATCGCCGCGGTCGCAGCCTTCCGCCCCGGCGCCGAGATCTCGAACGTCGCGTGGGTCGACACCGCGGAGACACGCGAGGTCACCGAGGCCGCGAAGGTCGCGATCGAGACCATGCACGGCTACGACTACCGCACCATCGACGAGGACTTCGGCCGGATCCGGGAGTTGCTGACCCCGGAGCGGCTCGAGGAGTTCGACTCGACCGCGGACGTCACCAAGAAGGCCGCGATCGACACCCGCACGGTCACCGAGGTGATGGTCGAGCACATCGGCGTGACGATGATCGACGACACCCGCGCCGAGGTCGCCGCCTACATCAACGTCAGCGCCACCGGCGACGGGATCGCCCAGGGAAGTGCGGCCGCACCGCTGCTGGTGAGGATGGAGAAGTCGGACGGACGATGGCTGGTCTCGGAGATCCGCGACCGGTGACGACGGCTGCGGATCGCCCCCTCACCGGGGGCGTCCGCGGCCGCGACGCGCGGATCGTTCCGGACGCGCAGTCTTGACGCAGGCGACGCGAGCGGTCACTCTATCGGTACGCCTGTTCGACTGAAGGCTTCCTCGTGAGCCGCTCGAGGTCGTTTGCCAGGTTTCTTTGAGGCACCCCTGTGGACATTTCGCCTACTCAGGTGTAGGTTAGTTCTTTGCGCTGGCTGCCTCCTGTTCACCTTCTGATCGTCGAGTCGGAATTCGCTCTTTCGAGCGAGACCGTTTCGGTGCGTCGGTGGGGTTCTCGTTCGGGTTGCGACCAGCGAAAACGCCCCACATGAAGAAGCAGGTACAGCGGCGGTCGCACCGGTTGGAGCGGCCCGCGTGAGGTGCTGGAAGGACGCATCTTGGCAGTCTCTAGCCAGACCAAGGCAGTAGCCGGAATCCCCGGAGCCCCGACGAGGGTGTCGTTCGCGAAGATTCGCGAACCCCTCGAAGTTCCCGGGCTCCTCGATCTACAGACCGATTCGTTCGAATGGTTGATCGGCTCGGAGCGCTGGCGCGCGAAGGCTGCCGAGCGCGGCGACGGTCACGTCGTCGGTGGCCTGGAAGAAATCCTCGACGAGCTCTCGCCCATCGAGGACTTCTCGGGTTCGATGTCCCTGTCCTTCTCCGATCCGCGCTTCGACGAGGTCAAGGCCTCCGTCGAGGAGTGCAAGGACAAGGACATGACGTACGCGGCTCCGCTGTTCGTCACCGCCGAGTTCATCAACAACAACACCGGTGAGATCAAGAGCCAGACGGTCTTCATGGGTGATTTCCCGATGATGACCGACAAGGGCACCTTCATCATCAACGGCACCGAGCGTGTCGTGGTGTCGCAGCTCGTGCGTTCGCCCGGTGTGTACTTCGACAAGAACGTCGACAAGAGCACCGAGAAGGACCTGCACAGCGTCAAGGTCATCCCGGGCCGCGGTGCCTGGCTCGAGTTCGACGTCGACAAGCGCGACACCGTCGGTGTGCGTATCGACCGCAAGCGTCGTCAGCCGGTCACCGTGCTGCTCAAGGCGCTGGGCTGGTCCACCGAGCAGATCGTCGAGCGTTTCGGGTTCTCCGAGATCATGATGTCGACGCTCGAGAAGGACAACACGGCGGGCACCGACGAGGCGCTCCTCGACATCTACCGCAAGCTCCGTCCGGGCGAGCCGCCGACCAAGGAGAGCGCGCAGACCCTGCTGGAGAACCTCTTCTTCAAGGACAAGCGCTACGACCTGGCGCGCGTGGGCCGTTACAAGATCAACAAGAAGCTCGGCCTGAACACGGGCCAGCCGATCGAGGCGTCCACCCTCACCGAGGAAGACATCGTCGCCACGATCGAGTACCTCGTGCGCCTGCACGCGGGCGAGAACAAGATGACCGTCCCCGGCGGCGTCGAGGTTCCCGTCGAGGTCGACGACATCGACCACTTCGGCAACCGTCGTCTGCGCACGGTCGGCGAGCTCATCCAGAACCAGATCCGCGTGGGCCTGTCCCGCATGGAGCGCGTGGTCCGTGAGCGCATGACCACCCAGGACGTCGAGGCGATCACGCCGCAGACCCTGATCAACATCCGTCCGGTCGTGGCCGCGATCAAGGAGTTCTTCGGAACCTCCCAGCTGTCGCAGTTCATGGACCAGAACAACCCGCTCTCGGGCCTGACCCACAAGCGTCGCCTGTCGGCGCTGGGCCCCGGCGGTCTGTCGCGTGAGCGCGCCGGCCTCGAGGTCCGCGACGTCCACCCGTCCCACTACGGCCGCATGTGCCCGATCGAGACCCCGGAAGGCCCGAACATCGGCCTGATCGGCTCGCTGTCGGTGTACGCGCGGGTCAACCCGTTCGGTTTCATCGAGACGCCCTACCGCAAGGTCGTCGACGGTGTCGTCACCGATGAGGTCGAGTACCTCACCGCCGACGAGGAGGACCGCTACCTCATCGCGCAGGCCAACTCGCCGATCGGTTCCGACAACCGCTTCTCGGACGAGCGTGTGCTCGTCCGTAAGAAGGGCGCGGAGATCGAGTACGTCTCCGCCGACCAGGTCGAGTACATGGACGTCTCGCCGCGCCAGATGGTGTCGGTCGCGACCGCCATGATCCCGTTCCTCGAGCACGACGACGCCAACCGTGCCCTCATGGGCGCGAACATGCAGCGTCAGGCCGTGCCGCTGGTGCGCAGCGAGTCGCCGATCGTCGGTACCGGCATGGAGCTGCGTGCCGCCGTCGACGCCGGCGACGTCATCGTCACCGAGAAGAGCGGCGTGATCGAAGAGGTCTCCGCCGACTTCATCACCGTCATGGCCGACGATGGAACCCGCAAGACCTACCGTCTGCGCAAGTTCGACCGTTCGAACCAGGGCACCTGCTCGAACCAGCGTCCGATCGTGGACGAAGGACAGCGCGTCGAGTCCGGCCAGGTCCTCGCCGACGGCCCCTGCACCGAGAACGGTGAGATGGCGCTCGGCAAGAACCTGCTCGTGGCGATCATGCCGTGGGAAGGCCACAACTACGAGGACGCGATCATCCTGTCGCAGCGCCTCGTGGAGGAGGACGTGCTCACCTCGATCCACATCGAGGAGCACGAGATCGACGCTCGCGACACCAAGCTCGGTGCCGAGGAGATCACCCGCGACATCCCGAACGTCTCCGACGAGGTCCTCGCCGACCTCGACGAGCGTGGCATCGTCCGCATCGGCGCCGAGGTCCGCGACGGCGACATCCTCGTCGGCAAGGTCACGCCGAAGGGCGAGACCGAGCTGACCCCCGAGGAGCGCCTGCTCCGCGCGATCTTCGGTGAGAAGGCGCGCGAGGTCCGCGACACCTCGCTGAAGGTGCCCCACGGCGAGAACGGCAAGGTCATCGGTGTTCGCGTGTTCTCGCGCGAGGACGACGACGATCTGCCTCCGGGTGTCAACGAGCTCGTCCGCGTGTATGTGGCGCAGAAGCGCAAGATCCAGGACGGCGACAAGCTCGCCGGCCGCCACGGCAACAAGGGCGTCATCGGCAAGATCCTCCCGCAGGAGGACATGCCGTTCCTGCCCGACGGCACCCCGGTCGACATCATCCTGAACACCCACGGTGTTCCGCGTCGTATGAACATCGGCCAGGTCCTCGAGACGCACCTGGGCTGGATCGGCAAGGCCGGCTGGCAGATCCAGGTGGCCGACGACGGCAGCCGTCCCGAGTGGGCGCAGAACCTCTCCGATGAGATGCTCGCCGCCGAGCCCGACACCAACATCGCCACGCCGGTGTTCGACGGTGCCCGTGAGGAGGAGCTGACGGGTCTGCTGTCCTCGACGCTGCCGAACCGCGACGGCGAGGTCATGGTCGGCCCCGACGGCAAGGCGACGCTGTTCGACGGTCGCTCCGGCGAGCCGTTCCCGTACCCGGTGTCGGTCGGCTACATGTACATCATCAAGCTGCACCACCTGGTCGACGACAAGATTCACGCGCGTTCGACCGGTCCGTACTCGATGATCACGCAGCAGCCGCTCGGTGGTAAGGCACAGTTCGGTGGTCAGCGCTTCGGTGAGATGGAGTGCTGGGCCATGCAGGCCTACGGCGCCGCCTACACCCTCCAGGAGCTGCTCACGATCAAGTCCGACGACGTGGTCGGTCGCGTCAAGGTCTACGAGGCGATCGTCAAGGGCGAGAACATCCCCGAGCCGGGTATCCCCGAGTCGTTCAAGGTGCTCCTCAAGGAACTCCAGTCGCTGTGCCTGAACGTGGAGGTCCTCTCCAGCGACGGCGCGGCCATCGCGATGGCCGACGGCGACGCCGAGGACCTCGAGCGGGCGGCCGCCAACCTGGGCATCAACCTTTCCCGCAACGAGTCGGCCACGGTCGACGACCTCGCGAACTAGGAGCCGAGCCGACGCGGTACGCACCCCGACACCACTGGGCGCGTACCGCGTCGGGCCCCGGCAGCGATAGCGACAACTAGCAGCAATACAACCCGCACAGGGGAAAGGAAGTTACGTGCTCGACGTCAACTTCTTCGATGAACTCCGGATCGGCCTGGCCACCGCCGAGGACATCCGTAACTGGTCGTACGGCGAGGTCAAGAAGCCCGAGACCATCAACTACCGCACGCTCAAGCCCGAGAAGGACGGCTTGTTCTGCGAGAAGATCTTCGGTCCCACCCGGGACTGGGAGTGCTACTGCGGCAAGTACAAGCGTGTCCGCTTCAAGGGCATCATCTGCGAGCGCTGCGGCGTCGAGGTGACCCGCGCCAAGGTCCGCCGTGAGCGTATGGGCCACATCGAGCTCGCCGCTCCGGTGACGCACATCTGGTACTTCAAGGGTGTGCCGAGCCGTCTCGGCTACCTGCTCGACCTCGCGCCGAAGGATCTCGAGAAGATCATCTACTTCGCCGCGTACGTCATCACGTCGGTCGATGACGAGCTGCGCCACAACGAGCTCTCCACTCTCGAAGCCGAGATGGAGGTCGAGAAGAAGTCGGTCGCCGACCAGCGCGACGCCGACCTCGAGGCCCGTGCACAGAAGCTCGAAGCCGACCTCGCCGAACTCGAGGCCGAGGGCGCCAAGTCCGACGTCCGCCGCAAGGTCAAGGACGGCGGCGAGCGCGAGATGCGTCAGCTCCGCGACCGTGCGCAGCGCGAGCTCGACCGCCTCGACGAGATCTGGACGACCTTCACGAAGCTGAAGCCGAAGGACCTGATCGTCGACGAGATGATCTACCGCGAGCTCCAGGACCGCTACGGCGAGTACTTCACCGGTGCCATGGGTGCCGAGGCGATCCAGAAGCTCATCGAGAACTTCGACATCGATGCCGAGGCCGAGTCGCTGCGCGAGACCATCCGCAGCGGCAAGGGCCAGAAGAAGCTCCGTGCTCTCAAGCGCCTGAAGGTCGTGGCGGCGTTCCAGCAGTCCGGCAACTCGCCCATGGGCATGGTGCTCGACGCCGTGCCGGTGATCCCGCCGGAACTGCGTCCGATGGTGCAGCTCGACGGTGGCCGCTTCGCGACCTCCGACCTCAACGACCTGTACCGCCGCGTCATCAACCGCAACAACCGCCTCAAGCGACTGATCGACCTCGGTGCCCCCGAGATCATCGTCAACAACGAGAAGCGGATGCTGCAGGAGTCGGTCGACGCCCTGTTCGACAACGGCCGTCGTGGCCGGCCGGTCACCGGTCCCGGTAACCGGCCGCTCAAGTCGCTGTCCGATCTGCTCAAGGGCAAGCAGGGCCGCTTCCGTCAGAACCTGCTCGGTAAGCGCGTCGACTACTCGGGCCGTTCGGTCATCGTCGTCGGTCCGCAGCTCAAGCTGCACCAGTGCGGTCTGCCGAAGCTGATGGCGCTCGAGCTGTTCAAGCCGTTCGTGATGAAGCGTCTCGTCGACCTCAACCACGCGCAGAACATCAAGTCCGCCAAGCGCATGGTCGAGCGTCAGCGCCCGCAGGTGTGGGACGTCCTCGAAGAGGTCATCAACGAGCACCCGGTTCTGCTGAACCGTGCTCCCACGCTGCACCGCCTCGGTATCCAGGCGTTCGAGCCGCAGCTCGTCGAGGGCAAGGCCATTCAGCTGCACCCCCTCGTGTGTGAGGCCTTCAACGCCGACTTCGACGGCGACCAGATGGCCGTGCACCTCCCGCTGTCCGCGGAGGCGCAGGCCGAGGCCCGCATCCTGATGCTGTCGTCGAACAACATCCTGTCGCCGGCATCGGGCCGCCCGCTCGCCATGCCGCGTCTGGACATGGTGACGGGTCTGTTCCACCTGACCCGTCTGGTCGAGGACGCCCCCGGCGCCTACACGGCCGCGACCGCCGACGAGCCCGAGCAGGGCGTCTACTCGTCGCCGGCCGAGGCCCAGATGGCCGTCGACCGTGGCGTGCTGTCGGTCCAGGCTCCGATCAAGGTGCGCCTGACCCAGCTGCGTCCGCCGCGCGACGTCGAGAACGAGCTGTTCCCGGAGGGTTGGAAGTTCGGTGAGCCGTGGACCACGCAGACCACCCTCGGTCGCGTGCTGTTCAACGAGCTGCTGCCGACGAACTACGCGTTCGTCAACGACATCATGCCGAAGAAGCGCCAGGCCGCGATCATCAACGACCTGGCCGAGCGGTACCCGATGATCGTTGTCGCGCAGACCGTCGACAAGCTCAAGGACGCCGGCTTCTACTGGGCCACGCGTTCGGGTGTCACCATCTCGATGGCGGACGTGCTCGTTCCGCCGGAGAAGAAGGACATCCTCGAGCGGTACGAGACCCAGGCCGACGCCATCCAGCGGCAGTACGACCGAGGCAAGCTCTCGGAGGACGAGCGTCGCGACTCGCTCGTCAAGCTGTGGCAGGAAGCGACCGAAGAGGTCGGTCAGGTCATGGAGGCGCACTACCCGGACGACAACCCGATCCCCACGATCGTCAAGTCCGGTGCTGCGGGCAACATGACCCAGATCCGTTCGCTGGCGGGCATGAAGGGTCTGGTGACGAACCCGAAGGGCGAGTTCATCCCGCGCCCGATCAAGTCCTCCTTCCGTGAGGGCCTGACCGTCGCCGAGTACTTCATCAACACGCACGGCGCGCGTAAGGGTCTGGCCGACACCGCTCTCCGTACCGCCGACTCGGGTTACCTGACCCGTCGTCTGGTCGACGTCTCGCAGGACGTCATCGTCCGCGAGGTCGACTGCGGCACGCCGCGCGGCATCGAGATGACCATCGCCGAGCTCGCACGCGACGCGACCGGTCAGCCGACCGGTGAGCTCGTGCGCGACGCTCACATCGAGACCAGCACCTACGCTCGCACGCTGGCGACGGACGCGGTCGACGCGAACGGCAACGTCGTCGTCGAGCGTGGTTCCGACCTCGGCGACCCGGCGATCGAGGCGCTGCTCGAGGCCGGTATCCAGAAGGTCAAGGTCCGCTCGGTCCTGACCTGCGACACCGGCACCGGCGTGTGCGCGACCTGCTACGGCCGTTCGATGGCGACGGGCAAGCTCGTCGACATCGGCGAGGCCGTCGGTATCGTCGCCGCCCAGTCGATCGGTGAGCCCGGTACGCAGCTGACGATGCGTACCTTCCACCAGGGTGGCGTCGGTGAGGACATCACCGGTGGTCTGCCCCGCGTCCAGGAGCTGTTCGAGGCTCGCGTCCCCAAGGGCAAGGCCCCGATCGCCGACGTCTCCGGTCGCATCCGTCTCGAGGACGACGATCGTTTCTACAAGATCACGATCATCCCCGACGACGGTGGCGAGGAGGTCGTGTACGACAAGCTGTCCAAGCGTCAGCGTCTGCACGTCATCCGCAAGGCCGACGGCACCGAGGGCGTGCTCGCGGACGGCGATCACGTGGAGGTCGGTCAGCAGCTCCTCGAGGGCTCTGCCGATCCGCACGAGGTGCTGCGCGTGATGGGCCCGCGTCAGGTTCAGGTCCACCTGGTCCACGAGGTCCAGGAGGTCTACCGGAGCCAGGGCGTGTCGATCCACGACAAGCACATCGAGGTCATCGTGCGTCAGATGCTGCGTCGCGTGACGATCATCGACTCGGGCTCGACGGAGTTCCTGCCCGGTTCGCTCGTCGAGCGCAGCGAGTTCGAGGCTGCGAACCGTCGTGTGGTTCAGGAGGGTGGCGAGCCGGCTGCCGGCCGTCCGGTCCTCATGGGTATCACGAAGGCGTCGCTGGCCACCGACTCGTGGCTGTCGGCGGCGTCCTTCCAGGAGACCACTCGCGTGCTCACCGACGCGGCGATCAACTGCCGCTCGGACAAGCTGATCGGTCTCAAGGAGAACGTGATCATCGGTAAGCTGATCCCCGCCGGTACCGGTATCAACAAGTACCGGAACATCGAGGTCCAGCCGACCGAGGAGGCCCGTGCGGCCGCGTACGCCATCCCGGCGTACGACGACCAGTACTACTCGCCGGACGGCTTCGGCCAGAACACCGGCGCTGCAGTGCCGCTGGATGATTACGGTTACTCCAACGACTACCGGTAGTTCGCTGCCGTAGTAGACGACGAAGGTCCCGCCCTCTTCTCTTCGGGGGCGGGACCTTCGTCATTTGTTCTCGACGGTGATGCCGTCACGGCGTGCGTGCGAGCGTCCCGTGGCAGTTCCGCTCGGGGTGGGTCGCTCGGGACGCGGGTCAGCGCGGGATGTGGAAGTCCACGAGTTCGGCGGTGCCTCGCGACAGTTCGGACCAGGATCCGCTCACCGTGAGGACCGCGATCGCGGAGGTGGGGAACTTCTCGGCCACCTGATGGGCAGCGTCGGTGCTGTGATCCGTGATGAGCCCGAGGACGGTCGCGGAGAGGGTCGGCTCGTGCCCGATGACGAGCAGGGTGTGCACGTCGTCGGCCGTTCTCCGGATCTCGGCGACCAGGGATTCCGGATCGGCGTGGTACAGGCTGTCGCGGTACTCGACGGGAGCCTCCACGGCTGCTTCGGCGAGTGTCTTGCGCGTCCGGGTCGCGGTGGAGCACAGAACGGCGTCCACTTCGGGCAGGTTCGCCCGGATCCAGCGACCGGCGAGTCCGGCCTCGCGGCGTCCGCGGGGGGAGAGGGGACGCTCGTGATCGTCCACGTCGTCCGGGTACGCGGACTTGCCGTGGCGCAGCAAGATCAGGGTACGGGTCATGGGGTCCACCGTAGAGCGTCCGGTTTCCGGCCGATCCACGCGACCGCGCGAGTGTGATCCTCGACCGTGAACCAGACCGTCAGTCCGTCCTCTCGCAGGGTCGTCCGCAGTGTGAGGGTCTCGCCGGCGGCGACGGGGCGCAGGTGTTCGATCACCGCCCGGTACGGCGCGTCCGGGATGTCCGGCCGGAGGGGCAGGAGCTCCTCGAGGCCGTGCCAGTAGACGGCGTTGTTGACGTGCCCGAACGGGTCGAGGTCGGTGGCGCGTAGGGGGAAGACGCGTTCGTCGTCGACCTCGTCGGGTGCGCGAGCGGGCAGCCACGCCGTCCACTTCAGGCGTGTGTCGTGCGCGTAGCGGGCCATGTGCTCGAACAGGCCGTCGCTGATCCGGGTGGGGGCGCCGGTGGTGGGACCGATGTCGATCCAGAACGCCGCGGTCTCGATCAGCGGGCCGTCCGGGGCGTCGCCGGGGTCGTCGAAGCGGACCCGCACGTTCGCCCACCGCGTCGACAGGGCGTCGCACCAACGTCGCAGCCGGAGCGTGCGGCCGTACTCGGCGGGGCGGTGCACGTCGACGATCGTGCGCCGGACGATCCAGAGCGGGTCGGTCTCGGACGCGCCGACGGCGGCGAGGTTGTCGGTGCCGATGTCCTGGAGATAGCGGGCGATGCCGTCGAGCCGCAGTCGCTTACCGGTGTCGACGTCGCCGGTGCGGACGGTGCGCTCGGTGGAGAAGGGGTTCGCCTGCTCGGGCAGTTCCGTGAGCGGTCGCGTCCGAGGCAGATCGGTGCTCGGCGTCGACGTGGCCATGTGTCCCCCCGGGTCGGATGTCCGATCGTGCGATTCTCGCAGTTTCGGTGGGCGGTCGCAGGTTCTCTTGCGAACCCACGGCGACAGCCGCTACAGTCGAATTAACTGTTACGGATCGTTACATGAAATTCGCGGACGCTCCGCCCGGCTGCCGAGGACCCTTCCCATGGCCTATGTGATCACCCAGACCTGCTGCAACGACGCGAGCTGCGTCGCAGTCTGCCCCGTGAACTGCATCCACCCCTCGCCGGACGAGCCCGAGTTCGCCACCGCCGAGATGCTGCACATCGATCCGAAGACCTGCATCGACTGCGGCGCCTGCGCCGACGCGTGCCCGGTCGAGGCGATCCTGCCCGACGACAAGCTCGATCCCTCCCAGATGCGGTTCGCCGAGATCAACGCGGCCTGGTACGAGGACCACCCGGCGCCGGAGGGGTGGAAGCCCCTCGTGCCCACCCCGGCGCCTCCGCGCGATCGTGGAACGCTGCGGGTCGCGATCGTCGGCGCCGGCCCCGCGGCCTGCTACGCCGCCCAGGAACTGCTCGAACGTTCCGAAGTCGAGGTCGAGATGTTCGACCGGCTCCCGACTCCCTTCGGCCTCGTGCGCGCCGGTGTCGCCCCCGATCATCCGGGGACCAAGGCGGTCACGGAATCGTTCGAATGGTCGTTCCGGCGCGAGGAGTTCGCCCTGCACCTTGCCACCGAGGTCGGTCGCGACATCACCCACGCCGAACTGCTCGAGCACCACCACGCCGTGATCTACGCGACCGGTGCGTCGTCCGACCGCCGCCTCGGGGTCGCCGGTGAGGACCTGCCCGGCAGCCACGCCGCCACCGAGTTCGTCGCCTGGTACAACGGCCACCCCGACTACGCCGACCGCACTTTCGATCTGTCCGGGGAACGCGCCGTCATCGTCGGCAACGGCAACGTCGCCCTCGACGTCGCGCGGATACTCACCATGGACGTCGACGAACTCGCGCGCACCGACATCGCCGACCACGCCCTGACGGCGTTGCGGAAGAGCAACATCCGCGAGGTCGTCCTGCTCGGCCGGCGCGGCCCGGCCCAGGCCGCGTACAGCAATCCGGAGTTCCTCGCCCTCGGCGACCTCACCGGAGTCGACGTCGTCGTCGACGACGCCGACCTCGAACTCGATCCGGTGAGCGCCCGGGCCGTGGAGGAGGACGCGGCGACCGCGCTGCGCGTCCGTCTCGCCAGCGAGTACGCCGGCCGGCCCGTCCGTCCCGGGCACCGCCGCATCGTCTTCCGGTACCTCGCCGCGCCGCGCGAACTGCTCGGCGACGACCACGTGACCGGCGTGCGGATCGAACGCACCGAACTCGTCGACGATAGTGGTCGTCTCTCCGCCCGACCCACCGGCCGTTTCGAGGACCTGCCCGCCACGCTCGTACTCCGGTCGATCGGCTATCGCGGCGTTCCCCTGCCGGGTGTGCCCTTCGACGACGTCCGCGGGGTCGTTCCCAACACCGGCGGTCGTGTGGACGCCGGCGTCTACGTCACCGGGTGGGCCAAGCGCGGCCCGAGCGGCGTCATCGGCACCAACAAGGGATGCGCGAAGGAGACCGTCGCCGCGCTGCTGGCCGACTTCGACTCCGGTGCACTCGCCGCTCCCCGCGGCGACCGTCGTGCGCTGAACCGGTTGCTCGCACAGCGCAGGCCCGATCGGGTGGACCTGGACGGCTGGAAGACCATCGACGCCGCCGAGCGGCAGACCGGACGAGCCCAGGGTCGGCCGCGCGTCAAGATCACCGACCGCGAGAGCCTCGTCGAACTCGGTCGTCGCCGACGCCGTCTTCCGCTGCTCGCCTCGCTGCGTCGTTGACACAGCCGCGGGTGACGCAGGTCGCGGCCCGCCCGGACGTTCGTCGATAGGCTCGGGAGAACCGAATCCCGACCCGAACGGACATGTGCATGAGCAGCGACAACCTCGACCGCACGGCGCTCACGCGCCGCACCCTCATCGGCGGCGCCGGTGTGGTGGCGGCCGGCGCGGCCCTTACAGCCTGCGGATCGTCCGGCGACACCGGCGAGGCGCGATCGGCGGTGCCCGCACCGACCACGACGGCGCCTCCCGGACCCGATGCGGAGGTCGTCGCCGCCGTCGCGGACGTGCCGGTCGGCGGGGGCGTCATGCTCGAATCGAAGAGGCTCGTCGTCACCCAGCCCGCAGAGGGCGACTTCCGCGCGTTCATCGCGATCTGCACCCATCAGGGCTGCAATCTCAGCGGTGTCGAGGACGATCGCATCATCTGCCCGTGCCACGGCAGCCGGTACGACCTCGACGGCGCGCCGGTCGAAGGACCGGCGAAGCGGCCGCTGAAGACCCGTCCCGTGGCGGCCCGCGGGTCCGATCTCGTCGTGGGCTGATCGGTCCGGGGATAGAGTCCGCTCCGTGGAGACCAGCGGAGGCCGGCGCCCGAAGGCGCTGCACGGTTGGCGCCCGAAGGCGCTGCGTGACGGTACGGACCCGGACCCTCGTTTCACGCTGGCCAACGAGCGCACCTTCCTCGCGTGGGTGCGGACCGCGCTCGGCGTCATCGCCGCGGCGGTCGCGCTGGAGACCTTCGCGGGCGGCATCGTGTCGGAGGGGCTCCGCACGGTGCTGGCGTGCGCGTTGCTCGGATTCGCCGCCGTGCTCACGGTGTTCGCGCTGATCCGCTGGCACCGCGTCGAGCACGCGATGCGCACCGGACGGGCACTCCCGGTGCCGTGGGTGGCCTATCTGCTCGCCGTGGCCCTCGGGGTCTCGGGGGTCGTGCTCGCCGTCGCGATCGCCCGGTGAGACGAGCCGCACCGTGAGCCGGGACGATCTGCGGCACGGCGACGTCGGTCTGCAGCCCGAACGGACGAGTCTGGCGTGGCTGCGCACCGCCTCGGTGCTCGGTGCGGTGGTGCTCGGATTCATGCGGTTCGTGCCGGGCCCTGGTGCCGTGGTCGCGTCGATCGGCCTGATCTGCCTCGTGCCCGTGCTGGCGGTGCTGCTCGCCTCCCGGATCGGTCACCGCGCGCGAGTGCGCGGTCTGGTCGCGGGTCGCGCGCCCTATTTCTGGTGGCGCAACGTCGCGGTCTCCGCCACGGTCGTGGTGCTCGCGATCTCGTCGGCCGTCCTGATCGTCACCGCCCGCTGAGTGACAACACGCCGATCAGGGCTATCGCCGCGACCCAGACGGTCGCCGCTGCCGCGAGCGCGATCGGACGCCATCCGACGCCGCGGAGCACTTCCCGGCGCACCCCCGCGCCCAGGGCGAACATCGCGACGGTCAGCAGCGTGCGCTGCACCGTCCCCGCAGCCTCCACCACGATCGGATCGAGCAGTCCGGTCGAGCGCAGTGCGACGCACGCGAGGAAACCCAGCAGGAAGACCGGCACGATCGGGGGAGTGCGCTCGTCGCGGCGGTCCTCACCGCGCCGCCGAGCGACGACCCCGACGACCGCCACGACCGGGGCCAGCAGTGCCACCCGTGCGAGCTTGACCGTCACCGCCGCGGCGAGCACCCCACCGGCGGTGGCCTCGAGGGCGGTGCCGGTCGCGACCACCTGGGCGACCTCGTGGATCGCCGCACCCGCCCACAGACCGGCGGTCCCGGGAGTCAGCCCGAGCATCCCGGCGGCGAGCGGAACGAGCGGGATCATCGCGGTGCCGAAGACGACCGCCAATGCGACGGTGGTGACGAGTTCGCGTTTGCGCGAATCGATCACACCGTCGACCGCCGCCGCGGCCGCGGCTCCGCAGATCGAGAAACCGCACGCGATGAGCAGGCGCTGGGTCCAGCCCACCCCGAGCCACCGGCCGAAGGCGAGCGACCCGCCGATACCCGCGACGACGACGGTCGCCGCGACGACCGCTGTGCCCCACCCGAGGTCGACGAGATCGGAGACCGCGAGCTGCACGCCGAGAAGAGCGACGCCCACTCGGAGGAGACGCTTCGACGCCGTACCCAGGCCCGGCTCCAGAAGGCCGACCACCGGTGCGGGCAGACCGATATTCGCCACGACCACACCCAGGACGATCGCGACGAGCAACGGGCTCGTCCCGGGGATCAGGTGCGCCGCTCCCAGTGCGACGACCGCGCCCGCCGAGGCCACGAGGAGACCCGGGACGACGGTGGGCCGGGACACGGGCGCGTGGACGGTGAGCATGCCTCGACTCTTCCGCCGCAGCGGTGTCCGCACCAGCCGTCGATCGGACATGAGCTCATATCGAATGGATATGAGTGGCGAGTGCGGCATATCGTTCGTGCATGACCAGCTGGCCGGATCTCGTCGCTCTGGAACTGCTCGTCGGGGTCGACGACCGGGGCGGGCTCGGCGCCGCGGCCCGCGCGGCCGGTCTCGCCCAACCCAACGCGACCCGCATGCTGCGCCGACTCGAACGGCAACTCGGCGCGGTCCTCGTGCGGCGGGGCCGCACGGGTTCGGTGCTCACCCCGGAGGGCACGGTGGTCGCGCACTGGGCGCGGGAGGTCCTGGCCGACGCGGAACGCCTCCTCGACGCCGCTGCAGCACTGCGCGTCGAACAGCAACCCGAACTGGTGGTCGCGGCGTCGATGACGGTCGCCGAACACCTCATCCCGCGGTGGCTCGGCGCCTTCCGCACGCTCCGCGACGACGTCCAGATCCAGTTGCAGGTCCACAACTCGATGCGGGTGTGTGACGTCGTCGCCGAGGGCGGATGCGACGTCGGGTTCGTCGAGGGGCCGACGGTTCCGGAGGGACTGCACAGTGTCGCGGTGGCACGCGACCGCCTGGTCGTGGTCGTCCCGCCGCAGCATCCGTGGGCACGGCGGCGGCGCCCGCTCACCGTGGCCGAATTGGCGGCGACACCACTGGTCGTCCGCGAGGAGGGGTCCGGTACCCGCCGCACCCTCGACCTCGCGTTGCAGGAGTACGACCGGGCCGCACCGCTGCTCGAACTCGGGAGCGGAGCCGCGGTCCGCACGAGTGTGCTCGGGGGCACGGGCCCGGCGGTGCTGAGCACCCTGGCGGTGGAGGAGTATCTGGACTCCGGCCGGCTCGTCGCGGTCGCGGTGGACGGACTCGACCTGCAGCGTGTGCTCCGCGCGGTCTGGAGGCCGCCGCGGGTGTTGTCCGGTCCGGCGGGGGAGTTGGTCCGATTGATCACCCGTACCCGCTGACCTGGCTTACATCCGGCGCCGGGTCAGGCGCGCGAGTGCTGCAACGCACCAGCCCCCGCGACCACCACGAGTGCGATACCCGCGAGGGCGAGAGGTTCGACGACCTGCCCCAGCACCAGAGCGCCGGCGAGCGCTGCGGCGGCGGGTTCGAGCGCGATGAGGATCGCGAACACCTTCTTCGGGAGGTCGCGCAGGGCACGGATCTCGAGGGTGTACGGGATCGCCGACGACAGCAGCGCCACGGCGAGTCCTGCGAGCACGAGGTCGGGCCGGAGGAGTTCGGTGCCGGCCGTCGCCGCGCCGAACGGCAGGACGACGACGGCCGCGATCGTCGTCGCCCCGGCCAGCCCCGCCGATCCGGGCAGGGTCGTCGCCACACGTGAGCCCGCCACGATGTACCAGGCCCACCCCGATGCGGCGACCAGCGCGAAGGCGACTCCGAGCGGATCGGGAACGGTGGACAGCCCGGCACCGTCGCCGACGCCGAGCAGGACCACCCCGCCCAGCGCGAGCACCACCCACAGGGCGTCGCGCATACGTCGGGACAGGATCGCGGCCAGTCCGAGAGGGCCGAGGAACTCGATGGTGACGGTCGCGGCGAGCGGCAGTCGCGTCAACGCTCCGTAGAACGCCGTGTTCATCAGCGCGAGACTCGCGCCCAGTGTCACCACCGCCCGCCACTGTTCCGGTGTCCACGTCCACGGCCGGGGCCGGGTGAACGCGCAGAGGATCACGGCGGCGAACAGCAGGCGCAGGGTCACCGTGCCGAGAGCACCAGCCCGGTCGAACAGGGTCGCGGCGAAGGCCGCCCCGAACTGCATCGACAGCACCGCGGTGAGGACCGCGACGACAGGGCCGACGGTGTGCGTGCGGGAATCGTCGGCCATCTCGTCAGTCTGTCCGACGAGCACGAACGACGCCTGCCGCAAAAAACAATCACACGTGCTTGATTTTGGGGCTGTGGCGTGTGACGCTTGCCGCATGTCCGATCTGTACATCGTGCTCGACGATCTCCGCGCGGAGGGCGACGATCTCGACGCTCTCGTCGCGACCCTGCCCGACGAGAGTTGGGCACTGCCCACCCCGGCGGAGGGCTGGACCATCGCTCACCAGATCGGTCACCTGTTGTGGACCGACCGGGCGGCGCTCACCGCCGTGCGCGACCCGGACGCCTTCGTGAAGATGGTCGAAGCGGCATTCGGCGACCCGCTGGGATTCGTCGACGTCGGTGCCGAGGAACAGGCGGGGCGGCCGCCCGCGGAGTTGCTCGCCGACTGGCGCGACACCCGCCGCGAACTCGCCGACGCGCTCGCCGAACTCCCGCGGGGTACGAAGATCCTGTGGTTCGGACCGCCGATGTCGCCGGCGTCGATGGCGACCGCGCGGCTCATGGAGACCTGGGCGCACGGGGGTGACGTCGCCGACGCCCTCGGTGTCACCCGCACGCCCACCGCGCGCCTGAAGAACGTCGCGCACCTGGGGGTGCGGACGCGCGACTTCGCGTACGTCATCCGCGACCGGAAGCCCCCGGCCGAGCCGTTCCGCGTCGTGCTTACCGCCCCCGACGGGGACAGCTGGGAATGGGGTCCGGAGGACGCCGCGCAGTCGGTCACCGGCCCGGCCCTGGACTTCTGCCTGCTCGTCACCCAGCGCATCCACCGCGACGACACCGCCCTCGTCGCCGACGGCCCGGACGCGGAGGAATGGCCCGGCCTCGCGCAGGCCTTCGCCGGTGCCCCCGGCGCCGGGCGCGAGCCCGGCTCGTCCGCCACCTGAGACCGCCCGCCCCACAGTCGAGACACCTCCGGCCGAGACATCTTCGACCGAAACACCATCCTCGACCGAAAACACCATCGGAGACATCGTGAGCATGTGGACCACCCCCGAGCGTCTCGCCCTCCGCGAGACCGTCACCGGTTTCGTGAAGCGTGAGATCCTGCCCCACCTCGACGACTGGGAGCGCGCCGGCGAACTGCCCCGCGAACTGCACGTCGAGGCCGCGAAGATCGGCCTGCTCGGCGCCGGATTCCCCGAGGAGGTCGGCGGTTCCGGTGGCGACGGCGCCGACACGCTCACCGTGTGCGAGGCGTTCCACGAGGCGGGGGCCTCGGGCGGCGCGTTCGCATCACTGTTCACGTGCGGCATCGCCCTGCCGCACCTCATCGCGGCCGGCGATCCCGATCAGATCGACAAGTGGGTACGGCCCACTCTCGCAGGCGAACTCGTCGGGTCCCTCGCGATCACCGAACCGGGCGGCGGATCGGACGTCGGTCATCTGACCACCACCGTGGTGCGCGACGGCGACCACTACGTCGTCAACGGAGCGAAGACCTACATCACCTCGGGATGCCGCGCCGACTTCGTGGTCACCGCCGTCCGCACCGGAGGTCCCGGCGCCGGGGGAGTCTCGTTGCTCGTGATCGAGAAGGGCACACCGGGTTTCACCGTCTCCCGCAAGCTCGACAAGATGGGATGGCGCGCGTCGGACACCGCCGAGTTGTCCTTCGCCGACGTCCGCGTACCGGTCACCAACCTCGTCGGCGCGGAGAACACCGGATTCTGGCAGATCGCACAGGGTTTCGTCTCCGAGCGGATCGCCCTCGCCGCCCAGGCCTATTCGGGTGCGCAGCGGTGCCTGGACCTGACCGTCGCGTGGTGCCGCGACCGCGAGACCTTCGGCCGACCGCTGATCACCCGCCAGGCCGTGCAGCGCACCCTGTCCGAGATGGCGCGTCGCGTCGACGTCGCGCGCGTCTACACGCGGCACGTCACCGAGCGCGCCGTGGCGGGAGAGACCGACCTGATCGCCGAGGTATGTTTCGCGAAGAACACCGCGGTCGAGGCCGGCGAATGGGTCGCCGACCAGGCGGTTCAGTTGTTCGGCGGCCTCGGGTACATGGCCGAATCGGAGGTCGAACGGCAGTACCGCGACATGCGCATCCTCGGCATCGGTGGTGGCACCACAGAGATCCTCACCGAACTCGCCGCCAAGCGGCTGGGTTACGGCGCCTGACCCACCTGTTCCCTCATGCGACCGTCCACGGCCGCGCGTCCTCTCACCCGACTCGGAAGGCATCCCCGTGAGCATCATCGAGACCGAAGAACAGAAGGAACTACGCGCTGCGGTGGCGGCTCTGGCCGAGCGCTACAACTACGTCGACTACGTACTTCCCAAGTCGCGCGCGCACGAGCCGCTCACCGAATTGTGGGCGGAGGCGGCCAAGCTCGGCTTCCTCGGCGTGAACCTTCCGGAGCAGTACGGAGGCGGCGGCGCCGGCATCTACGAACTCGCGCTGGTGCAGGAGGAGCTCTCCGCGAAGGGCGCCGGGCTGCTGCTCGTCGTGGTTTCGCCGGCGATCTGCGGCACCATCATCTCCAAGTACGGCACCGACGCTCAGAAGCAGGAATGGCTGCCCGGCCTCGCCGACGGCTCTTGCATCATGGCCTTCGGCATCACCGAGGCCGACGCCGGATCCAACTCGCACAACATCACCACGATCGCGCGCCGCGACGGTGACGACTGGATCCTCTCCGGCAGCAAGGTCTACATCTCCGGTGTCGACCAGGCCGACGCCGTGCTCGTCGTCTCCCGCACCGAGGACGCGAAGACCGGCAAGCTCCGTCCGGCCCTGTTCATCGTGCCGACCGATGCCCCGGGCTTCACGAAGACGCCCATGGAGATGGACATCCTCGAGCCGGACTACCAGTTCTCCCTGTTCTTCGACGACGTCCGACTTCCCGCCGACGCACTCGTCGGTGAGCCGGAGGCCGCGCTCATGCAGCTGTTCGCCGGACTGAACCCCGAACGGATCATGGGCGCGGCGATGGCAGTGGGTATGGGCCGGTACGCCCTCGACGCCGCGGTGCGCTACGCCAACGAGCGGACCGTCTGGAAGCAGCCCATCGGTGCGCACCAGGGCATCGCGCACCCGCTGGCGCAGCGCCGGATCGAGCTCGAACTCGCCAAGCTCATGATGCAGAAGGCCGCCGTCCTCTACGACAGCGGCGACGACTTCGGGGCCGCCGAGGCCGCGAACATGGCCAAGTACGCCGCGGGTGAGGCTGCGATCGCCTCGCTGGACCAGGCGATCCAGACCCACGGCGGTGCCGGCCTCACTCGGGAGTACGGCCTCGCGGCGATGCTCGGCGCCGCGCGCATCGCACGCGTGGCGCCGGTCAGCCGGGAGATGATCCTCAACTTCGTGGCCCAGCACTCGCTGGGCCTGCCGAAGTCGTACTAGGCCGACGCTTCCGAGTCGGATGCTTCCGGGTTCGAGGTTTCGGGGTTCGACACCTCGAACCCGGAGGTTCCGATGTTCGGCGGGAAGGAATCCGGCGGGAAGAGACCGGCCGCCTCCTCCGCTGGGAGCAGCGTCCCCAGCAGATAGGCGAGGGACCACCGCAACGAGCTCACGTCCTGCAGCGGCACGGTCTGCTGGTAGCCCACGAGCGTGTACAGGGCCATCCGCGCGAACCGCTCGGCCTGGTCCCTCGAACCGAGGTACTGGGCCACCGCTTCGGCCACCACCGCGTACCGCAGGTCGTCGACCTCGCTCTGCACCTCGTGGACGCCGGAGTCGCTGTGCGACCAACCGCGGATGGCGGACTCGGCGGAGTGGGGGAGGCTGCACGCGAATTCGACGAGCAACCGGAGCCGCCGGGTCATCGAACCCTCGAGGCGCGCCGCGGCGGCGAGCTGGAGCGTCTGGCTCTCGAGCCAGTGCTGGAGGAATTCGGTCTTGAACTGCGCCCAGCTCTCGAAATAGTTGTAGAACGAGCCGGTCGTCACCTCGAGGTGACTGCACAACCGTGCCTGCTTGAGTCCGGCATGGTCGTTGGTGGCCAGGATGGCCAGCGCGGCGTCGAAGTAGTCCTCGCGCCTGACGGTGGTCGCCACGTGGTGCTCCCCTTTCCCCCCGACCTGTTATACGAGTGTACGGATGATGACCTTTGCGTACGGTCTCGGGGTCGCACGAATACCCGTTCGGCGGAAGATCAGTCGTGACGGAACGGTCGTGACCACGGGGTCGTGACAGGACAGGCAGGAACAGGAGTCCCGATGGCGCGAGAACCGAAGCAGGACCGCAGCCGCGCCACGCGGCGGCGACTGCTCGAGGCGACGATCGACTGCCTCGTCGAATCCGGTTGGGCCGCAACCACGGTGAGTGTGGTCGCCGAGCGGGCAGGAGTGTCGCGGGGGGCCGCCCAGCATCACTTCCCGACCCGGGAGGATCTCATCACCGCATCGCTCGAGTTCATGTTCGACAGTCGCATCGAGCGGGTCCGCACCGAACCGTTCGACGTGCCCGAGGGCGTCGGCCGCACGGAGGCGGTGGTCGAGCGCATCGTCGACCAGTGCACCGGCAACATGTTCAAGGCCGCCCTGCAGGTGTGGACGGCCGCGGCGGCCGATCCGGCTCTGCGCGAGATGCTCCTGCCGCTCGAGGAGAAGTTCGGCCGTGTCTCGCACGCGGTGGCCGTCGAGCAGCTCGGTGCCGACGACACCGATCCGGTCGTGCACCGGACGGTGCAGGCGACCCTGGATCTCGCGCGCGGCCTCGGCCTGGCCGACGTGCTGACGGACGACTCGGCCCGCCGGCGGGAGATCGTCCGGCACTGGGCCGCGCAGCTCGACGAGGTGCTCCGGGAGTCCTCGAGTCGTTGCACACAGGCGGGCCCGGCTCGGTAGTCTTCCCGCCATGCCTCTCCCGCGCATCGGAAGGACGGCGGCCGCCGTGGCGACGGTCGGTCTCATGGGTCTCGGTGCGGCGGCGTGCGGGAACTCCGACGACGCCGGACAGGTCGAGACCTCGCCGACCGCGTCCGTCACCGACCCCGGCCCGCTGTTCGACGAGTGCGGCGCGATGTCCGACGACGAGGTGGCGGCGGCTTTCGGTCTCGGCAGTTTCACGACGGTGACGCGCAACTCGGTGGGCTGCGAGTGGGAGATCTACGTCGGCGGCCCCAGCGTGAGCTTCTCGTGGTATCGGGGAAGTCCCATCGGCCGCGAACGCGCCGGCTCCGATCTCATCGGCCGGCCCGCCGCCGACGTCGAGATCGGGGGACGGTCGGGTTTCATGGGGTCCTATCAGAACGAGCTGGGGCAGACGACGCTGTGCGAGATCGGCGTGGAGTTCGGCGGCGACTTCGTCCACTGGTCGGTCTCGTACTCGAACCTCACGCCCGTCGCCGACGCCTGCGTCGTCGCTCGCGGACTGGCCACCACGAGTGTGGAAAGGGTGCAGGAGTGAACGCCCGCCGCTGGGGTGCCGCACTCGCGACCGTCCTCACGACGGGTGCTCTGCTCACCGGATGTACCCGCACCATCGAGGGGCGGGCCGTCCCGGAGGGGATCGGCGGCGGCACGGGCGCCGAATTCACCCGGCTGCTCACCGAGTGCGATGCGGTCGCCGACGAGAAGATCGCCGAGGCCGTGGGCGCGGACTACGTCTACCGCGGGTTCTTCGGTGCGATCTGCCGCTGGGACGGTGAGGGACCCATGGGAGTAGTGAAGGTCACCTTCAACTGGTTCGAGACCGGTTCCCTCGACCACGAACGCGCCGCCGCCGAGGGACTCGGTTACGAGATCGAGAACACGACCATCGAGGGCCGGCGGGCACTGCAGATGCGCCGACCCGGCGATCCGCTGTCGTGCGGGGTCAGTTCCGGGGCGTCGACGACCGGCATCTTCGGCTGGTGGGTGCAGTACACCTCCGGGGGAGCGGACCCGTGTGAAGCTGCTGCTACGTTGGCCCGGCTCACACTGAACCTCAGCAGTTGACGGTGTGTGCGGATCCTCGGGAGGGTGCGCGCTCCTCACTTTGACCTCATGCGCGCACGCCGGGTATCGTTGTGGGTCGTGTCCGGCATGCCCGGGCCGGTCTGTGTGCCTATGCGAGGTAGTGCCGTGCGCGCGGTCTGTGGATATCTGCAGGAGCGAGCCCCCGGCTGCCTGTGTGGGGGTACGCGACACACCCGACCTCGTGTGCACACGAGGGGCGAGTGCGGGGCAGCAGCTTTCTTGCCCCAACCGATGGATCCCTAATTTCAGAACAGCCGAGGTTGCTCGAAGTGAGCAGCTTCAGACAACGAAGAAAGCCGGTTAATGCCAACCATCAATCAGCTGGTCCGCAAGGGCCGCCGCGACAAGGCCGCCAAGGTCAAGAGCGCGGCGCTCAAGGGCAGCCCCCAGCGTCGCGGTGTGTGCACTCGCGTGTACACCACCACCCCGAAGAAGCCGAACTCGGCTCTCCGTAAGGTCGCCCGTGTGCGCCTGACCTCCCAGGTCGAGGTCACCGCCTACATCCCCGGTGAGGGCCACAACCTCCAGGAGCACTCGATGGTGCTCGTGCGTGGCGGTCGTGTGAAGGACCTCCCGGGTGTGCGCTACAAGATCATCCGCGGCTCGCTCGACACTCAGGGTGTCAAGAACCGCAAGCAGGCCCGCAGCCGCTACGGAGCGAAGAAGGAGAAGGGCTGATGCCACGTAAGGGTCCCGCTCCCAAGCGCCCGCTGATCGCCGATCCGGTCTACGGTTCGCCGCTGGTCACCCAGCTGGTCAACAAGATCCTGCTGGACGGCAAGAAGTCCACCGCCGAGCGCATCGTCTACCAGGCGCTCGAGCAGGCTCGCGAGAAGACCGGTACCGATCCGGTCGTCACCCTCAAGCGCGCGCTCGACAACGTCAAGCCCGCCCTCGAGGTCCGCAGCCGTCGCGTCGGTGGTGCCACCTACCAGGTGCCGGTCGAGGTTCGCCCCGGTCGTTCCACCACGCTCGCGCTGCGCTGGCTGGTGACGTTCTCGCGTCAGCGTCGCGAGAAGACCATGGTCGAGCGGCTCGCCAACGAGCTCCTCGACGCGAGCAACGGCCTCGGCGCCTCCGTGAAGCGCCGCGAGGACACGCACAAGATGGCTGAAGCCAACAAGGCGTTCGCGCACTACCGCTGGTGAGTCGTCGCCGACCGGGAGATGCCGTCATCACGGACCTCCCGGTCGGCTGCTCGCACAACTGTGTCGGTCCCGTAAAGGCCGGCTGACAACACAAGAACATGTGGTCCGCACCCAAGGACCGACACGAGCTACGAGCGGGGTTACCTGTGGCACAGGAAGTGCTGACCGACCTGAACAAGGTCCGCAACATCGGCATCATGGCGCACATCGATGCCGGCAAGACCACCACCACCGAGCGCATCCTCTTCTACACCGGTGTCAACTACAAGATCGGTGAGACGCACGACGGTGCCTCGACCACCGACTGGATGGAGCAGGAGAAGGAGCGTGGTATCACCATCACCTCCGCTGCTGTGACCTGCTTCTGGAACAAGAACCAGATCAACATCATCGACACCCCCGGCCACGTCGACTTCACGGTCGAGGTCGAGCGGTCGCTGCGCGTCCTCGACGGCGCAGTCGCCGTGTTCGACGGCAAGGAGGGCGTCGAGCCCCAGTCCGAGCAGGTCTGGCGCCAGGCTGCCAAGTACGACGTTCCGCGCATCTGCTTCGTCAACAAGATGGACAAGATGGGCGCGGACTTCTACTTCACCGTGCAGACGATCATCGATCGCCTGGGCGCGAAGCCGCTGGTCCTCCAGCTCCCCATCGGTGCCGAGGATGCCTTCGACGGCGTCGTCGACCTCGTCGAGATGAAGGCGCTCACCTGGCGCGGCACCACCGACATCGGCACCGAGGCCACGGTCGAGGAGATCCCGGCCGACCTCGCCGACAAGGCTGCCGAGTACCGCGAGAAGCTGCTCGAGACGGTCGCCGAGTCCGACGAAGAGCTCATGGAGAAGTACTTCGGCGGCGAGGAACTCACCGTCGCCGAGATCAAGGCGGCCATCCGCAAGATGACCGTCAACTCCGAGCTCTACCCGGTGCTGTGCGGCTCCGCCTTCAAGAACAAGGGCATCCAGCCCATGCTCGACGCGGTCATCGACTACCTGCCGAACCCGCTCGACATCGGCGACGTCATCGGCCACCAGGTCGGTAACGAAGAAGAAGAGTTGCGTCGTAAGCCTTCGAAGGAGGAGCCCTTCTCGGCTCTCGCCTTCAAGATCGCTGCGCACCCCTTCTTCGGCAAGCTGACCTTCGTCCGCGTGTACTCCGGCCGGATCGACTCGGGCACCCAGGTGCTCAACTCGACCAAGGGCAAGAAGGAGCGCATCGGCAAGCTGTTCCAGATGCACGCCAACAAGGAGAACCCGGTCGACGAGGCCGTGGCAGGCCACATCTACGCGATGATCGGCCTGAAGGACACCACGACCGGCGACACCCTGTGCGCGCAGGACGCCCCGATCGTGCTCGAGTCCATGACCTTCCCGGACCCGGTCATCCAGGTCTCCATCGAGCCGAAGTCGAAGGCCGACCAGGAGAAGCTGTCGACGGCCATCCAGAAGCTCGCCGAAGAGGACCCGACCTTCTCCGTCGAACTCGACGACGAGACCGGCCAGACCGTCATCGGCGGCATGGGCGAGCTCCACCTCGACATCCTCGTCGACCGCATGCGTCGCGAGTTCAAGGTCGAGGCCAACGTCGGCAAGCCGCAGGTCGCGTACCGCGAGACGATCACCAAGCCGGTCGAGAAGCTCGAGTTCACGCACAAGAAGCAGACCGGTGGCTCGGGCCAGTTCGCAAAGGTCATCATCGGCCTCTCGCCGTTCGTCGGCGAGGACGGCGCGACCTACGAGTTCGAGAACAAGGTCACCGGCGGTCGCATCCCGCGCGAGTACATCCCGTCGGTCGACGCGGGTGCCCAGGACGCCATGCAGTACGGCGTGCTCGCCGGCTACCCGCTGGTGAACCTGAAGGTCACCCTCATCGACGGTGCGTACCACGACGTCGACTCGTCCGAAATGGCGTTCAAGATCGCCGGTTCGCAGGCGCTGAAGGAAGCGGCCCGCAAGGCCGCCCCGGTGATCCTCGAGCCCCTCATGGCGGTCGAGGTCACCACGCCCGAGGACTACATGGGTGAAGTGATCGGCGACCTGAACTCCCGCCGTGGCCAGATCCAGGCCATGGAGGAACGCAGTGGTGCCCGTGTCGTGAAGGCGCTGGTTCCGCTCTCGGAGATGTTCGGTTACATCGGCGATCTGCGGTCGAAGACCCAGGGTCGTGCGAACTTCTCCATGGTGTTCGATTCCTACGCAGAGGTTCCCTCGAACGTCGCGAAGGAAATCATCGCCAAGGCGACCGGCGAGTAGCCTCCGGGTTATCCCTCGGTCACCTGCACGACCAAGTAATACAAACCGCACTGCTGCATACAGCAAGCAACAACAGTCCAGGAGGACATCCAGTGGCGAAGGCGAAGTTCGAGCGGACCAAGCCGCACGTGAACATCGGCACCATCGGTCACGTCGACCACGGCAAGACCACCACCACGGCTGCGATCACCAAGGTGCTTGCCGACAAGTTCCCCGACCTGAACGAGAGCTTCGCTTTCGATCAGATCGACAAGGCACCTGAGGAGAAGGCTCGTGGTATCACGATCAACATCTCCCACGTCGAGTACCAGACCGACAAGCGCCACTACGCGCACGTCGACGCCCCGGGTCACGCGGACTACATCAAGAACATGATCACCGGTGCCGCCCAGATGGACGGCGCGATCCTGGTCGTGGCGGCCACCGACGGCCCGATGCCCCAGACGCGTGAGCACGTGCTGCTCGCTCGCCAGGTCGGCGTTCCCTACATCCTCGTCGCCCTGAACAAGGCCGACATGGTCGACGACGAGGAAATCCTCGAGCTCGTCGAGATGGAGGTGCGCGAGCTCCTCGCTTCGCAGGAGTTCGACGAGAACGCTCCGGTCGTTCCGATTTCGGCTCTCAAGGCTCTCGAGGGCGACCCGAAGTGGGTCAAGTCGGTCGAGGATCTCATGCAGGCCGTCGACGACTCCATCCCGGACCCGGTCCGTGAGACCGACAAGCCGTTCCTCATGCCCGTCGAGGACGTCTTCACCATCACGGGTCGTGGCACCGTCGTCACCGGCCGTATCGAGCGTGGCGTGATCAACGTCAACGAAGAGGTCGAGATCGTCGGCATCCGCCCCGATTCGACCAAGACCACGGTCACCGGCATCGAGATGTTCCGCAAGCTGCTCGACCAGGGCCAGGCCGGCGACAACGTCGGTCTCCTCGTCCGCGGCATCAAGCGCGAGGACGTCGAGCGTGGCCAGGTCGTCGTCAAGCCGGGCACCACGACTCCCCACACGGAGTTCGAGGGCCAGGCCTACATCCTCAACAAGGAGGAGGGCGGCCGCCACACGCCGTTCTTCAACAACTACCGCCCGCAGTTCTACTTCCGTACCACGGACGTGACGGGCGTTGTGACCCTCCCCGAGGGCACCGAGATGGTCATGCCCGGTGACAACACCGAGATGTCCGTCAAGCTGATCCAGCCGGTCGCCATGGACGAGGGCCTCCGCTTCGCGATCCGCGAGGGTGGCCGCACCGTCGGCGCCGGTCGCGTCACGAAGATCATCAAGTAGGCACCGCCTACGGGATCATCAAGTAGGCACCGCCTACGGGATCATCAAGTGAGCTAGTCCTCACTGACGCTCGAACGGCGTCCACCCTCCGGGTGGGCGCCGTTCGGCGTTTCTGGATCACAAGCGATCAGCCGACGATCTCCTTCAGCTGGTTTGCCACGGGGGTCACCGGTTCCTCCCCGTCGGCCGTCGGGATGTCGCTGTTCACGGCGGCGACGACCACGGCCCGGCGCTCGGGCAGATATCCCACGTAGGTGTTGAAACCGGGGAGTTCGCCCGTGTGGCCGAGCCAGCCGTTCTCGATACCGAGCCCGAGGCCGTAGGCGCGCGTGTCGGTCGCACCGGGGACGTCGAACAGGAACGAGTCGAGACGGAGCTGCTGCATCTCGGGGGAGAGGATGCCCTCGCCCGTCCCGAGGGCCGTGCCCCACAGTTCGAGATCGTCGACGGTGGAGATCACCGCGCCGGCCGACCATCCCCACGACGGGTTCCAACCGGTCGCATCGGCCGTCTGCCCGTCCGGCTGTCCCTGTTCGGTGATCCCGTACAGGTGCGGTGACGCGATGGCCGCGTCGGTGGGCATGACGGTGTCGGCCATGCCCAGGGGCTCGAAGACATTCGCCCGGAAGTACTCGTGCAGGCTCTGCCCGGAAACCTGCTCGACGACCAGCCCGAGCGCGATCGTGTTGGTGTTGGAGTACTCGAACCGCTCCCCGGGAGCGAAGTTCGGTGCGTCACCGCGTACGTAGTCGAGGAGTTCGTCCGGGGTCCACGGTGCCTCCGGATCGTCGAAGAGTTGCTGCTGGAACTCCTCGTCGAAGGTGTAGCTGGGGATACCGCTCACCATCGAGGCCAGCTGACCCAGGGTGGCGACGTCGCCGTTCGGCAGGCCCGGCACATAGCGGCCGATCGGATCCTCCAGCGACAGTCGGTCGTCCTCCGTCAGTTGCAGCAGAGCGGTGATCGTCATCGTCTTCGTGATGCTGCCGATGCGGGTGTGGTCGCCGGGGCCGGGCTCCTCCGATCGATCCGCACCGATCGTGCCGGACGAACCGGTCCACTCGTAGTCCGGGGTGACCACGCGCGCAACGACTCCCGGGAAGCCGACGTCCTCGCGGACGCGGTCGAGCACGTCCTGGAATTCGTCGGCGGGCGCCGCGCCGGTAGCGGTCGCATCGGTCGCGGTCGCTTCGGACGTTGCGGCGAGCGGTGATTCGCCCGAGGTGTCGTTGCCGCAGGCGGCCACGACGGTGAGGATCACGGCGGACAACACGATCGGTAGTCGACGCACAGCACTCTCCTCGGTCGAGACGACGGTGTGAGAACGACAGTGATCAGTATGTGCCGTTCGGCAGGACGTCGGGTCTGTTTTCGAACCCGGAGATGAGCGCCGTACACGATGCGCCGTGCGTCAGGCGCTCTCGATCGCGGCGAGGAGCATCCGCGCCGTCACCGCGATCATCCGGGTCCGATCGGATCTCCGGGGCCGCAAGAGGGCGATCCGTGAACACAGGCTCGCCGTCGCTCCCATCACGATGAACACGAGATCGTCGAGTGCTGCGTCGTCGAGATCGGGTCGCAGCCGCGCCGGGATGATGCGTCCGAGCGGCCGCAGCGGACCTTCGACCTCGGCCCACGCGAGTCCGAACTCGATCTCCTCGGAGGTGTACGACACCCGGAGCACCGCGGCGTGTTTCTCGAACGCGGCGGTGAGGCTTTCCACGACCGTCGCCATGGCGTCCTCCGGCTGCTGGTCCATCGCCCGCCCGATGGCGGTGGACAGCGAGGTGGTGATCGCGTGGACGGCGGTCATGCGGAGTTCGTCGAGCACGGCGTCGACGTCGGGGAAGTATCGGTAGACCGTTCCGATGCTCACGTGGGCGTGCTCGGCGAGTGCCGTGGTGCTGATCCGCGCGGTGGGGCTGCGCTCGAGCAACTCGTACGCAGAGGTGAGGAGCAACTTGCGGGTGTCGTGACTTCGCTGCTGCACAGGACGCTTCCGAGGGGTTCTGCCTGCGGTTCTGTTGCCGCGCGGGGAGCTCATGAAAAGTGAATAGTAAGTGAGGATTCCTCGTGTTTCCATGGATGCATGGAGCGACACATCCCACGTGATCTCGTCAACGCCGACCTTGCGGTGCGCCGATACGCAGATCTCGGCGAGCGCTGGCTCGACGGCATGTGGCAGGCCGACCCGCCGGCCGACGCCGTGGTGAACGACGACTTCGGTCCGAACTCCGCGACGGCTGCCGTGCGCGTCGCACTCACCCACGGTGTCGAGGCGGTCCCCGACGCACCCGAATCCCTGCGAGAGCTGTTCGCCTTCCTCGACGACGAACCCGCCTGGGTCGACCACGACCGCATCGACAACGCCGCCGACGCGCTCGTTCGGCACACGCCGATCCTCGGCATGGTGCTCGGTGCTGCCTCGCTGCTGCACGGTGCCGGAAACTTCATCGCCGGAAAGCCTCTCGCACTGACGGGCCGCTATGTGAGTCAGCCGGCCGTGCGGTCGGTCGAGGTCGGGGAGTGGTTACGGCACGTCCTCACTCGCGGCGGAATGCGCCGCGACGGAGGCGGATTCGCGTTCACTGTGCGGGTGCGCCTGATCCACGCCCACGTGCGCAAGG
This sequence comes from Rhodococcus sp. 852002-51564_SCH6189132-a, assembly GCF_001665495.1. Taxonomy (NCBI): domain Bacteria; kingdom Bacillati; phylum Actinomycetota; class Actinomycetes; order Mycobacteriales; family Nocardiaceae; genus Rhodococcus; species Rhodococcus sp. 852002-51564_SCH6189132-a. The sequence continues at coordinate 38,914 of NZ_LZMJ01000034.1, read as the reverse complement.
GCATTCTCGCGAGCGGGGTGTGGGACGAGGACGCCTGGGGAGTGCCGATCCCGCAGTCGTACATGGCGCTCACGATGGCCGAGTTCGGGCACATCGCGGTCGAGGCGATGCAGATCCTCGGGGTGCGCTTCACCGATCGCGAACTCGACGACATCTACCACCTGTGGCGCTACGTCGGGCACGTGATCGGGATGGGCGAGGAACTGGGCCTGCGCACCGAACGCGACCACATCGCGGTCGAGGACCTGTACCGGCTCACCTCGCCCGGCCCCAGCGACGAGGACCGGGATTTCGTCACCGCGCTGACCGAGCAGTATCTCGTCCCGGAGCTGGCCAACCTGCTGCCGGGCACCGCACCGATCCGGACGACGGTCGCCCGCACGGTGATGCACTCGCTGCAGCGGGTGTTCATCGGCGACGCCGACGCCGACGCCCTGCACATCCCCGACAGCCCGCTCAAGCACGTCCTCGGACGCGTCGGGCCGCTGCTCGCGCTCGTCGACCGCGTCCAGGAATTCCGCTATCCGGACCTCGAACGCACCACACAGCGGGCGTACAAGGTGCGCGACGTGGCGATGGACCGGATGCGCGTGGACTACAGCGTCGAGCACGACCTCGTGGACGCGGCCCGAAGCTGAGCCGCCCCGGGCCGGATGGGTTCCGGCCCCGGGTGGGTGGGCTCAGTGGACGTCCACAGCCGGGTCGAGATGTACCAGGACCTGCGTCGCCACGTGCGCCCCGCCGAGAGCGCGCGCGACCCGCTGGGCGGCATCCTCCGCGGCTTCCGTCAGCTCGGTGACATCGATGGTCGGGTCGGCGTGCACCACCACCGAGAGCGTCGGCAGGTGGCGTTCGACGACCGCGCGTCCGCGCACGGCCCGCACGCCCGGCAGGGCGGCGAGTTCGGCTGCCACACCGTCGACGACGGGACCGAGTTCGACACCGAGGGTGGCGTCGGTGACCTGGTCGTAGAGCTGCACGGTCGACGTGCGCCGGCGCGACAGGTTGACAGCGAGCAACGCGATGCCGAGCACGAGTCCGCCCGCGAAGACCGACCACAGGGCCGGTGTCCACCACGACTGGTCCGGGACGTCGGTCACGCGGGGACGGTCGAGACGCGAGAGTTGCTCTCGAGCTAGGGGAACCTGCCACACCCACGCCAGGGCGAATGCGCCGGCACCGGCGAGGGCGAGGCCCGCCAGGAAGGTGACGAGCCGATTCGCCAGCACGGTACGGAGTTTCACCGCGCCACCTCCACCACGAGTTCGACGGGGTCGGCGAGCGCCGCGAGGTTCGGGGCGACCGCGCCGCGCACGGACGCGGTGATCTCGTCGACCGGTGTCTCGTCCTCGATCGAGATGCGCACCACGGCACGGCGACGGTCGACGACCGTGCGGGCCGTGCGCACGCCGGTGAGCGCGGACGCGTGGGCGCTGCACATGCGTGCGACGTCCGTGCGCCGCATCCACACCGTGGGCACCGGCCCCGCGACCTGCAGCGGCACATGCGTCCGGCGGCGGGGTTTGAGGGCGACGACGATCAGGACGATCCCGAGGACGAGGCAGACGCCCGCGACGGGTGCGAGCCAGGTGTGCCAGTGCAGACGGCCGAACCACTCGAAGGAGTTGCGCAGCCACGGGGCACCGCCGTACGTCCCGTTGACGATGAGCAGTTCCCGGGCGGCGACGAACGACAGGGCGAGCGCCGCGATCGCCACGACCGCGGCGGCGGGTGCGGCCGCGGGCGGCGCCAGCGGTGGCAGGGGAGCGACGGTGGGGATGTCGGGATGCGGAGTGGTCCGCGCCGCGACGATGTCGGATTCCAGGTACTCGACGGGTGGCTGCGCCTCGTCGGTCTCGCCGTCCTCGACGAGCGCGGTCGCGACGATGAGCACGTTGAGTTCGCTGATCCGCATGCCCGTCAGGTCGTTCAGCTGGCGTTCGACCGCGTCGTGGACCCGGCGGGTGAGCATCGCCGCGTCGTACGGCCATTCGGCGGCGATGTAGAGATTCACCGCGACGGCCTTCGCGCCGGTGGTGACGTCGGCCCGGGGCAGGTCGCGGCCGGTGAGACGCAGGATCCCACCTCCGCTGTGCCGCACCACACCGGGAACGCCGAGCGCGGCAGCCGCGGCGATGCGTTCGATCGCACGGTCCTTGACGACAAGGCTGCCGCGTTCGCCCGGGGGAACGACCCCGGTCCCGGTGTCGTCGGATGTCCCGACGTCGGACGCGGTGGGATCAGCCACGGCCCCGACTCCTCAACAGGGCGCCGAGGTCGAGGTGGCCGTCGCGATGGGCGCCGATCGCGGCACCGAGCGCGCCGAGCAGCACGGCGAACAGCAGACCGCTGAACCCGCCGATGATGCCGGCGAGGGCCAGGAGCAGCCCCGCGAGGAGTCCGACGACGGTGTTGCTGACGGGTGTGTGGTTCACGATGGGGCTCCTTCTCGTTCACCGGCGTGGACATCTTCGATGGTCACTTGGACGGGGACGTCCACCAGCGGGGACACCCGGACGCGGACGGCGTCGGCGACGGCCGGGAGATCGGCGGGGATCCGCACGACGATGTGCACCGCGCACAGCTGATCGGTCAGCCGCACACCTTCGACCCGTCGGCCGGGCAGATAGGTGGCGACCTCCCCGAATGCGCCGCGGTGCAGACCGACGACGCCGGGAACGGACAGCGCGGCGTCCGCCACCAGGTCGGCCGCATTCGCCTGCGCTGCTGATCCGGGGTTCACTGCACGCGGGGTTTGGCGTCGTCGGTGAGGGCCGCGGCCTCTTCGTGGAGCATCACGTCGAAAACCGTGATGTTGACCTCGGTGACCTCGAGTCCCGTCATGCGTTCGACCGCAGCGATGACGTTGTGCCGGATGGCGACGGCGAGTTCGTGCAGCGCGACGCCGTATTCGGCGACGATGCCGATGTCGATCGCGGCCTGACGTTCACCGACCTCGACGGCGACACCCTGTCCGTGGTTGATGCGCGCACCGGGGATGCGGTCGCGCAGTGCGCCCACGACGCGGGCGGTGCCGGCGCCCACCTCGATGACGCCGCTGATCTCGCGGGTCGCGAGCCCCGCGATCTTGGCCACCACCGCGTCCGCGATGATCGTGCGGCCCTGCGGGTCGGCGGATCCGGAGGAGGTTCCGGCGCCGAACTGTATGCGGCTGATACCTGCGCCGCTGTCGCTGGTCATGAGGGGCTCCCAGGTAGGTGTACCGGTCGTGTTCCGTGCTCGATCCTGTGCTGGATCCCATTGTCCTCACGGTGCCTCGAACTCTAACGGCCGACGTAGGTCTGTCGCCCGTCGTCACTGTTTGGTAAGAACGTGGGACGCGGAGTGGGATGCATCACTACCGCGCGGAACGCGCATGCGTGTCGCAACAGACGAAGCGAAGGATGGGCCGAGGGTGTCGAACGAGCGGGAGACCGAGAGTACGCCGGAGCGCGTCGTGGTCGTGGGCGCCGGCCTGGCGGCGGTGCGTACCGCCGAAGAGCTGCGCCGGGCCGGATACGAGGGCGAACTCGTGCTCGTCGGCGACGAGACGCACCTGCCCTACGACCGCCCGCCCCTGTCGAAGGAGGTCCTGCGCGGCGACCGCGACGACACGACTCTTCGGCCGAGCGAGTTCTTCGGCGACAACCGCATCGAGTTGATGCTCGGTGCCGCGGCTCGCTCGGTCGACACCGCGTCGCGCATCCTCACGCTCAGCGACGGCACCGAACTCGGCTACGACGAACTCGTCGTCGCCACGGGTCTGCGGCCCCGCCGCATCCCCGGTCTGCCGGATCTGGCGGGGGTCCACGTCCTGCGGTCGCTCGAGGACAGCCGCGCCCTGCGCGAGGCGATCGTTCCGGGTGCCCGCGCGCTCGTCGTCGGTGCCGGGTTCATCGGGTGCGAGGTCGCGGCGAGCCTGCGGGCGCGCGAGGTGGAGGTCGTGCTGGTCGAACCGCAGCCCACCCCGCTCGCATCGGTGCTCGGTGCCGAGGTCGGTGCTCTCGTCACCCGCCTGCACACCGCCGAGGGCGTCGACGTGCGTGCCGGCGTCGGATTGTCGGAGATCCGCGGCGACAGCCGTGTCACCTCCGCCGTCCTGGGCGACGGCCGTGTCACCTCCGCCGTCCTCGGCGACGGCCGTGTCACCTCCGCCGTCCTCGGCGACGGCAGCGAGATCGACGTCGACCTCGTCGTGCTGGGCATCGGTTCGATCCCGGCCACCGAGTGGCTCGAGGGATCGGGTGTCGAAGTCGAGAACGGTGTCGTGTGCGACGGCACGGGCCGCACCTCCACCCCGCACGTGTGGGCCGTCGGCGATGTCGCGTCCTGGCAGGTACCGGCCGGTGGGCGCAGGCGCATCGAGCACTGGACGAACGCCGGCGAGCAGGCATCCGTCCTGGCGAAGACCATCATGGGCGTCGAGGCCGGGGCCGCCGCACAGGTGCCCTACTTCTGGAGCGACCAGTACGACATCAAGATCCAGGGCCTCGGTGCGGTCACCGCCGACGACACGGTGCACGTCGTGCGCGACGACGGCCGCAAGTTCCTCGCGTACTACGAGCGCGACGGCAGGTTCGTCGGCGCTGTGGGCGGAGGCCTGCCCGCGCTGGTCATGAAGTCGCGCGCGAAGATCGCTGCGGGCGCCCCGATCGACGAGCTGCTCACGGCGGCGGTCTAGGGGAGTGAGCTGCGCGCCGGAACGACCGCCGTCGGGCCGGCCGTGCGCGACCCGCTAGATTCGTAGGGTGATCGTTGCGCTCATCGACTCGGGTCTCGGGCTGTTGCCGACGTCCGCGTGGCTGCGACGGTTGCGTCCCGATCTCGACCTCATGTTGTCGACGGATCCCGACGGCGCCCCGTGGGGCCCGAAGTCTCCGGACTGGGTGATCGACCGGGTCGTCACCACCGCCCGTCGCGCCGTCGCCCGGGGCGCCGAGGTGGTCGTGCTCCCGTGCAACACCGCATCGGTGACCGCCCTCGAACACGTCCGGGCCGATCTCGGTCCGGCGGTGCCCGTGGTGGGCACGGTCCCCGCGGTCAAGCCCGCGGCCGCGGCGTGCGATTCGGTGGCGATCTGGGCCACCGCGGCGACCACCGCGAGCAGGTACCAGGCGAATCTGATCGACCAGTTCGCGAACGGGTCCGAGGTCGTCGGCGTGGCGTGTCACGGACTTGCCGACGCCATCGATGCGGGTGATCGGGTGGCCGTCGCCGCAGCGGTCGCCTCCGCGGCCGAGCGCACCCCTCGGGATGTCCAGGGTGTGGTTCTCGGTTGCACCCACTATCCGCTTGTCGCCGACACCATCATCGAACACCTGCCGGCCGGAGTGCGCCTGTTCGACAGCGCCGAGGCCGTCGCACGGCAGACGCTGCGCCGGATCGATGCGCTCGGGCGACCCGCCTCGGGTTCGGGCCGTGTCGAAGTCTTCCGCAGCGGTGTGCCCGGAGAGTTGCCGCTGGCAGCGACGGTCTTCGCTGCCGGTCGCGCCCTGCTCGCGGCGCCCGGTGACATGCGGGACGAGGACGTCGAGGACGCCACCTCCCTCTGAGTGTCCGAGCCGTCGGGTGGATGGCCGGAGGAATACTTCGTCGAGCGAAGTATGTTGGTGAAGGGGTGTTCACCAATTCGCGCGGAGGCGCTCGTTCGTTTCCGCGTGGGACACGCCGTTCGTCTCTCGCGTGGAACGCGCCGATCACCTTCTGGAGGTTCGATGACTGCTCCAGTCCAGCCCCGCGGCCGTATCCGCTCGTTCGGTTTCGCCGTGGTCGGCCTGGGAGCGTTCACCCTCACCGCGTCGTCGTCGGCACCGTCACCGCTGTATCCCGTCTACCAGCAGATGTGGGGGTTCTCCGCGGCGATGCTCACGGTGGTGTTCGCGGTCTACGTGCTCGCACTGCTCGCGGCGCTCGTGACGGTGGGGTCGCTGTCCGACCACGTCGGGCGCAGACCCGTGATCGTGACGGCCCTGCTGTTGCTCGCGGCGAGCATGGTGGTCTTCATCGCCTCCCCGGGGGTGGGGTGGCTGATCGTCGCGCGGATCCTGCAGGGTCTCGCGGTGGGCGCAGCGACGAGCGCGCTGGCGGCGGCCGTGATCGAGATGCAGCCGAACAGGCACATCGGTCCGCTGATCAACACCGCGGCGCCGTCGCTCGGCCTCGCGCTCGGCGCGGCGGGAGCCGGCGTACTCGTACAGTTCGCGCCGCTCCCCACGGTCCTGAGCTATGCGGTCGTCGGCGTTCTCGCCGTCGTGCTGGCGATCGCGCTGATCTTCGTGCCGGAGACCTCGCCGTCGGTGGGTTTCCCGTCGCGACGCGACGCCCTGCGGAGCCTGGCGCCGAGCGCGTCGGTGCCCCGTGAGGTCCGGGGCCGCTATCTGCTCATCCTGCCCAGTCTGATGTCGGCGTGGGCACTCGGCGGGCTGTACATGTCGCTGGGGCCCTCGATCGTCGACTCGGTATTCGGTATCGACAACCGCCTCGCCGCGGGTCTGGCGATCGGCACGCTGTTCACGGCGGGCACGGTCGCGGCGACCACCACGGCCCGCCGCGACCCCCATCGCATCGTGATCCTCGGGGCCGTGTTGCTCGTGACGGGACTGGCCGCGGTGATCACCGCGCTCCTCACGGGATGGGTCGCGGCGTACTACGCGGGTACCGCGGTCGCCGGCTTCGGCTGGGGTTCGACCTTCGTCGCGGCCATGGGCGTGGTCGGCTCGCTCGGCCGACCCCACGAGCGCGGCCGGATATTCGCAACGACCTTCGTCGTCTGCTACTTCGCGTTCTCGGTGCCCGCGATGGCCGCCGGGGCGGCGGCCGGATCGTTCGGCCTGATGTCCACCGCCGTCGGCTACGGCGTGGTCGTCGCCGTGCTGGCGCTCGTGGCCGGGGTCGGCGTGCTCGTGCGAAAGCCGAAGCCCGACTCCGCCGGGATGCGGGAAGTGCCCGTGCCCGCACGCTCGTAGGCGCCGGGCACTTCCGCAGAGGGTGTGAGCAGCGGGGCGTGAGCCCGCCGGCTCAGAACTCGATCTTGAGGTGGTCGGTCACCGGCCGCGCCTGGCAACCGAGGATGTAACCCGCCTCGATGTCCTCGGGATCGAGCACGTCGCAGTTCTCCATCTCGACCTTGCCCTCGAGCACGGTGCACGCGCACGACCCGCATTCGCCCTCCTGGCACGAGTACGGCACGTCGATGCCCTTCGCGAGCATGATGTCGACAAGGGTCTGCTTGCGCGGCCACGAGAGCTTGTGGACCTCGCCGTCGAGTTCGACCTCGACGGTCGCGGCGTCGGCGGCGTCCTCGTCGCTGACCTCGACCGGTGCCTGGTCGGCGAACGGGTCGCCCGACAGCGAGTTGAAGACCTCGGCGTGCACGCGGGCACGGGGCATGCCCACGGTGTTCAGTGCCTGGTGGACCGTGTCCATGAACGGGCCGGGGCCGCACATGAACGCCTCGTACGACTCGTAGGGCGCTGCGATCGTCGCCAGCTGGTCGGCGGTGGGCAGACCCTGGACGGACTCGAGCCAGTGCACGACGGTCAGGCGCGTCGGGTACTTCTCCGCGAGAGCGCGCAGCTCCTCGGCGAAGATGACGGACTCCTCGTCGCGGTTGGCATAGACCAGCACCACCGTGCCGCCGCCCTGGGTGAGCGCGGACTTGAGGATCGAGATCACCGGGGTGATGCCGCTGCCGGCACCGAACAGCAGGAAGTCGTGGTCGAGCGACTTCGGGGTGAAGACACCCGCGGGAGGCAGCACCTCGAGGGTCTGTCCGGCCGCGATGTTGTCGCACAGCCAGTTGGATCCGTAGCCGTCGGCGGTGCGCTTGACGGTGACCTTGGGGGCGTCGTCGGTGAACGGGGAGCTCGCGAGCGAGTAGCAGCGGGCCACCGAGCCCGTCCGGTCGCTCGGGATGCGCAGGGTGAGGAACTGGCCGGGTCGGTAGGCGAACTTGTCGCGCAGCTCGTCCGGGACGGCGAACACGATCGACCGCGTGTCGGCGGTCTCCTCGACGACGGCGGACACGGTGAGGATCACCGAGCGTGAGCCGTGGGGCACCTCGACAGTCGTCATGGGTGGGTCTCGTCCTCTCCTGCAAAGATGGCCGCGCACGACCGAATCTAGAACGTGTTCTAATTCAGGTTACCAGCGCGCATGGGATGAGGAAAACGGTACCGGCACTGCTCGGGCGGGTGCGGAACCCACCCGGTCAGCGGGAGGTGCCCTACCCGAACGGGTGGTGACCCCACGGCGACCGGACGGTTTCGGCCGCTGTGCCTTTCACGCCTCGCAGCTCTGGTCGATGGTGAATCCCGGATGAGGTCCACATCACACTCCCGATCCGGTACACCCCCTCTGCGAGGAGATACACCATGGCAATCGAGCTCAATCAGATCTGGGACTTCCCGATCAAGGAATTCCACCCCTTCCCCCGCGCGCTGATGGGTGTCGGCGCCCACGACATCCTCGGTGTCGAGGCGAAGAACCTCGGTTTCAAGCGTGCCCTGCTGATGACCACCGGCCTGCGCGGATCGGGGATCATCGAGGAGCTCATCGGCAAGATCGAGTACCAGGGCGTCGAGGTCGTCCTCTACGACAAGGTCGAGTCCAACCCCAAGGACTACAACGTCATGGAGGCCGCGGCGCTCTACCAGAAGGAGAAGTGCGACTCGATCATCTCCGTCGGGGGCGGATCGAGCCACGACGCCGCGAAGGGCGCCCGCGTCGTGATCGCCCACGACGGCCGCAACATCAACGAGTTCGAGGGCTTCGCGAAGTCCACCAACAAGGAGAACCCGCCGCACATCGCCGTCTCCACGACCGCCGGCACCGGCTCCGAGACGTCCTGGGCCTACGTCATCACCGACACCTCCGACATGGACCACCCACACAAGTGGGTCGGCTTCGACGAGGCCACGATCGTCACCCTCGCGATCGACGACCCGCTGCTCTACTACAGCTGCCCCCAGCACTTCACCGCCTACTGCGGTTTCGACGTCCTCGCCCACGGCTCCGAGCCGTACGTCTCCCGGCTGGACTTCGCCCCGTCGCTCGGCAACGCCCTGTACTCGATCGAGCTCGTCGCGAAGCACCTGCGTGAAGCGGTCTTCGAGCCGCGCAACCTCAAGGCCCGCGAAGGCATGATGAACGCCCAGTACATCGCCGCGCAGGCCTTCAACTCCGGCGGCCTCGGCATCGTGCACTCCATCTCGCACGCCGTCTCGGCCTTCTTCGACAGCCACCACGGCCTCAACAACGCCATCGCCCTGCCGCGCGTGTGGGAGTACAACCTGCCCTCCCGCTACGAGCATTACGCCCGCATCGCCACCGCGATGGGCGTGGACACCCGCAACATGACCACCGTCCAGGCCGCCGACGCGGCCGTCGAAGCGGCGATCCGTCTCGCGAAGGACGTCGGCATCCCCGACAACTTCGGGCAGGTGCGCACCGACTCGTACGAGAAGAACCAGATGAACACCAAGAAGTATGCGGGTCGCGGAGACGCGATCCGCGGCGACGAGAAGACCGTCCGGGCGATCTCCGAGCACATCCAGGACGACTGGTGCACCCCGGGCAACCCCCGCGAGGTCACCGTCGACTCGATGATCCCGGTCGTCGACCACTGCATCAACCGGTCCTACTGAGAACCCGCGCTCCCGGGGCGTCCCCTGCGCCCCGGGAGCGCCCTGCTCCGCTGCGACCACGCCACAGAAGGAGACCCCGGATGACCCCGTTCGCCTCGGGCGCCGAGTTGAAGGATGCGCTGCGCCGGCACGACTACATCGCCGACGACGAGTTCGCGACCGTCGTGCACCTCGCCACCGCACTCGAGCGGCCCCTACTGCTCGAAGGCCCCGCCGGGGTCGGCAAGACCGAACTGGCCAAGGCGCTCGCCGCGGTCGGCGGCCGGAAACTGGTTCGACTGCAGTGCTACGAAGGGCTCGACGACAGCCGCGCCCTCTACGAGTGGGACTACGCCAAACAGCTGCTGCACGTGCAGATGCTGCGCGACCGCATCGGCGAACTGCTCGCCGGTCGCGCCGACCTCGCGGACGCGTCGAAGTTCCTCGCGCAGCAGGACTTCGGACTGTACTCGGAGACCTTCCTGTCGGTCCGTCCGCTGCTCGAGGCCGTGCTCTCGGAGGAGCCGGTGGTCCTGCTCGTCGACGAGGTGGACCGCACCGAGGAATCCATGGAGGCACTGTTGCTCGAGGTGCTCGCCGAACGGCAGGTGACGATCCCCGAGGTCGGCACGTTCACGGCCCGGTCCACACCGTGGGTGATCCTGACCTCCAACGACACTCGCGAGTTGTCACCCGCGCTCAAGCGTCGCTGCCTGCACTACCACGTCGGATACCCGACACCCGAGCGTGAACGCGAGATCGTCACCGCGCGGGTGCCGGACGTGCGCCCGGGAACGGCTCACCAGATCGTCGACCTGTCCCGGACCCTGCGCGATCTGCCGCTGCGCAAGAGTCCCTCGATCTCGGAGGTCATCGACGCCGCGCGCGCGGCGACGGTGATGGGACACGACGCCGACGATCCGGATTCGCTGGGCGGCATGCGCGACGTGCTGCTGGCGACGCTGCTCAAGTACACCGGCGACGTCGACCTCGCGAAGACCCGGCTCGGCGGTGCGGCACCGGCAGCCGCGGTGTCCGAACCGATCGCACCCGAAGCGAGTGCGCCCGAAGCTGTTGTGACCGAATCTGGTTCGTCGCGTGAACGCGTGACGGTCGCATCGCGCCCGGCGAACACCACGACGGCCGTCTTCCGGGGACGCGGTGGTGGTGGTCGCGACGCCGCGGGCAGCGGACTGCGGGGGTGACCCCGCAATGCACGCATCCCGGGTCACACAGGTGACCGCGCTCGACGAGCGTCGCCCCCGCTACGTGCTCGACGTGGTAGCGGCGGTGTTCGGCCTGCTCCTGCGACGCCACGGTGTCGCGGCGTCACCGGCCGAGAGCATCGAGGTGCGCCGGGTGCTCGACATGGTCCCCGCCCGCGAGCGGGATTCGCTGCGCGCGTGCCTGCGGGCGGTGTGTGCCAAGTACTCGCACGAGCGGGCCGGTTTCGAGCGCGCTTTCGACGAGTTGTTCGGTGCGGTCGACGCCGCCGTCGCCACGAGCGGCGGCGGTCCCGCCCGCGCGCAGTTCGCCGAGTCCCTGCCGGCGGCACTCGAGATCGGCGACGACCCGAGCGTCGCGCGCTACGCCGAGTACAACGAACGCGCAGCCGAGGTCGGCGACCACTTCGACACTCCGGAGGCCCGCAAGGGTTTCAACCCGCACAAGGACGACGACGATGTGTCGATGACGTCGTCCGACGCCGATCTGTCGGTGGACACGGATGCGGACTCGGGCCGTCGCGGCGTCACCTACACCGTCGACGTCGAGAATGCGGCGACCACGACGGTGGGTGATCTGTCCGGTGAACCGGGGGCCGCGGTCGTCGGATCGTTGTCGTGGGACGACCCGGCGTCGATTCTCGCGTGGCTCGACGCCTACGACCCGCACCGCACCTACGGGGGAGAGGTCCTCGACGAACCTCTCTCCGCATCCCAGCTCGCGCGTCTCGTGGATGCGGTCGAGGCGTTCGTGGCTTCGCTCGCCGCCGTGGCGCCGGGGACCGAAGGTGTCGAGGCACCCGAATCGCACGACACCGCCGGCATCGATCGCGCCGAGATCGAACTCGCGTGCCACGAGGTGCTGCGTCGCATGCGCGGACCGGTCCGGCCCCATCCGCGTGAGCGGACCCGCGGGCGGCTCGACATGCGTAGGACCGCCCGAGCGGGGATGCGGACCGACGGGGTGCCGTTCCGGCTCGTCGTCCGCGCGCCCCGCCCCGACCGGGTGCGGCTGCTCGTCCTCGCCGACGTCTCGCTGTCGGTCCGTCCGATCACCGCGTTCACACTCCGGCTCGCCCAGGCGATGCACGGACGGGCGCACCGGTGCCGGGTGGTCGCGTTCGTCGATCGTCCGGTGGACGTGACGACACAGTTGCTCGCCGCCGACGGCGACGGTGCACTGGCGGCCGTACTCGCCCATCCCGCAGTCGATCTCGAAGCGAGCAGCGACTACGGCAGGATGTTCGACGAACTGCTCACCGAACATTCCGGATCGATCGACGGCCGGACGTCGGTGCTGGTCGTGGGGGACGGGCGCTGCAACGGTCTGCCCCCGCGTATCGATCGGCTCGAGGAACTCCGTCGTCGCGTGCACCGCCTCGCGTGGATCACGCCCGAGCCCGAGCGGTACTGGCCGCAGGCGACCTGCGCGATGCCCGATTACGCCGAACTGTGCGACGAGGTGGTCGTCGCCCGCGACGGCGCGCAACTGCTCGCGCGCGCCGCCGAACTCGGCCACGCCCTGCGGTGAACGGCGCTCACCGCGTCGCGGACCCGGTCAGCAGTTCCTCGAGTCGTTCGAAGCCCTCGGTCAGGCCGGTCTCCATGCCCGTTTCCGCCATGCCGTCGCGGGCCTCCTGGCTCGGGTACACAGCATGGCCGACCAGCTTGCAGCGGCCGTTCCCGAGATCGACGAAGGTGAGCGTCTCGAGGCTCACCACGTCCGGGAACCCGAGGAATTCGAAGGTCTGGACGATGAGTTCGTTCTCGCGGACGGTGTGGAAGACACCCGCGAAGCGGTAGCTGCCGCCGTCGTCGGAGTGTTCGTAGCGGTACGAACCGCCGGTGCGGAGGTCGTACTCCTCGATCTTCATCTCCATGCCGCGCGGGCCGAGCCACTGCGCGACGGCGTCGAGACCGCGGAACTGCTGTTCCTTCACCAACCGGTAGCGGTCGATCCAGGAGGTCAGCATCTCCAGCCGTGCGGGCTTCAGGTGGACGGGCCGGCGCTGGGCGTCGCGCGTGCGCAAACGGATCGCGGTCGAATTCCCTACGGGCACTCACGCGCCCGGCTACGGTCAGTGAATGGTCCTGCCCTCGAGAGCCCGGTCCGGTGTCCGCGCGGCCTTCGCCGCGGCCGTCTCGATCACCCTCCTCGGCGCGTGTACGTCCGCGTCGGACGATATGGAGTCGGGCGGTACGGCTGACGTGCAGGAGACCGCGGCAGCCGCGACCTGCACCGCCGAACCCAACGGCACCCCGATCGCCGAGACGCAGCCGGCGACGGAGACCGGGGATCGCGACATCTCCACGAACCCCGAGATCGCGACCGGTTACCGCGCCGGCATGACCGCGGTGACCACCTCCTCCTTCGCCGTGTCGACGGCCAATCCCGCATCCACCGAAGCGGCATGCGAGGTCCTGCGCGACGGCGGGACCGCGGCCGACGCACTCGTCGCCGCCCAGATGGTCCTCGGTCTGGTCGAACCCCAGTCGTCGGGTATCGGCGGTGGAGCGTTCCTGGTGTACTACGACGCCGAGTCCGGTGAGGTGAAGGCATACGACGGCCGCGAGACGGCACCGATGTCCGCGACCGAGAACTATCTGCGCTGGATCAGCGACACCGATCGCACCGAACCCCGCCCCGACGCGCGTGCGAGCGGCCGCTCGATCGGCGTGCCCGGCGTCGTGCGGATGCTCGAAACCGTCCACGCGAAGCACGGGAGTGCCGCCTGGGGCGAATTGTTCCGCCCCGCGATCGATCTCGCCGATCAGGGCATCGTGATCAGCGACCGTCTGGCGCAGTCGATCGCCGATTCCGCCGAGCAGCTCGCCGTCGACGACGAGGCCCGCGCCTACTTCCTGCAGGCCGACGGCTCGCCCAAGCCCGAAGGTGAGATCCTCACGAATCCGGCGATGTCCAAGACGCTCTCGGCGATCGCCACCGACGGCGCCGACGCCTTCTACACCGGTGACATCGCGGCCGGCATCGTCGAGTCCACCGGCACCGATTCGGGCGGGCGTACACCCGGAACGATGACCCTCGACGATCTCGCCGTCTACGAGGCGAAGGAACGGCAACCGCTGTGCACCCCCTACCGCGAGTACGAGATCTGCGGGATGCCCAACCCGTCCTCGGGTGGCATGGCGGTCGCGGCGACGCTCGGCATCCTCGAGAACTTCGACCTCGCGTCGCTGCCGCCGGGTGATGTCGATGCCGACGGTGGCGTCCCCGACGCGGATGCGGTGCACCTGATCTCCGAAGCCGAACGACTCGCCTACGCCGATCGCGACAAGTACGTCGCCGACGCCGATTTCGTGCCCCTGCCGGGTGGCTCGCTCGAGACCCTGGTGAACCCGGACTACCTGTCCGAACGCGCAGGGCTGATCGACCCCGGCAAGAGCATGGGCGAGGCGCAGCCCGGCGACTTCGGTCCGGTCCCGCTCGGCATGCCGCCGCAGAGCCCCGAACACGGCACCAGCCACATCTCGGTCGCGGACAGCTACGGCAACGTGGCATCCATGACGACCACCATCGAGTCGGCCTTCGGCTCGTTCCACATGACCGACGGCGTCCTCCTCAACAATCAGCTCACGGACTTCTCGGCCGAACCGGTCGACGAGGAGGGACTGCCCGTCGCCAACCGCGTCGAACCCGGCAAGCGGCCGCGCAGCTCGATGGCCCCGACGCTCGTCTTCGATCGCACCTCCGACGGCGGTCGCGGCGACATCCGGATGGTGGTCGGGTCGCCGGGCGGCTCGGTGATCATCCAGTTCGTCGTCAAGACACTCGTGAACACTCTCGACTGGGGACTCGACCCGCAGCAGGCCGTCTCGGCCGTGTCGTTCGGCGCTGCGAACACCCCCGTCACAGGGGTCGGCGGCGAGCATCCGGCGATCGACGGTGCCGACGACGGAGCGAACGATCCACTCGTGCAGCAGCTCCGCGACAGGGGCCACGAGGTGTCCGTCGCCCCGCAGTCCAGTGGACTGAGCGCGCTGCTGCGTCAGGGGGAGGGATGGATCGGTGGCGCCGACCCCCGACGCGAGGGCGCCGTGATGGGTGATACCGGCGGGCAGTGACGATCGGCGCCCTATATCCGTCGAGCGCGGATCGACGCCCGTGACCTACCCTGTCGAATAGGTGCCGACCTCACCATCGGTCCGGTGCGTCCCGTGCCCGCTCCGCCCGACAACCCGCGCACCGTAAGCTGGATCACACAGGTGCGCGGATCGTGCGGATCGTCAGGAGTGAACAGTGGCCGTCGTCATGCCGGGACACCAGAACACGACCCATCCCCGTGCTTCCGCGCCCCCTCGGGACGACCACCCCGCTTCGGGGCCGGCCCTGGTCAAGTTCCACGCCCCCGAGATCGTCTTCGGGGAGGGCTCGCTCGTCGAAGCGGCCCACGCCGCCGTCCGGCTCGGCGGTGTCCGCCCCATGCTCGTCACCGACCCGGGACTGATCGAAGCCGGCTGGGTCGACGAACTCCTGCAGCACCTGCGTGATCAGGGGGTCGACGCCACCGTGTGGGCCGGTCTCACCCCCAATCCCAAGGACCACGAGGTCGCGACCGGCCACGAGGTGTACCGGTCGCGGGGCTGCGACGTCCTCGTCGCGCTGGGCGGTGGCTCGGTGATCGACGCCGCGAAGGGCGTCGCGATCCTCGCCGCCAATGGCGGCAACATCCTCGACTACGAGGGCGTCGACCGAGCGCCGTTGCCCATCCCGCCGATGGTCATGGTGCCGTCGACGTCCGGGACGGGAGCCGACGTCTCCCAGTTCTGCGTGGTCACCGACACCGCGCGCGGCAGCAAGATCACCATCATCGGCCGGTCGCTCGTCCCCGACCTCACGGTGATCGATCCGCGACTGCTCACCACCATGCCCGACGACCTCAACGCCGCCACCGGACTCGACGCCCTCACCCACGGCATCGAGGCGTTCGTCTCCCGCGCCCACAACCCCCTCACCGACCATCACGCACTGCGGGCGGTCGGCATGGTCACCGGCACGCTCGTGCGCACGATCGACGACCCGACCTACATGCCCGCTCGCGCCACCATGGCCCAGGCCAGTCTCGAGGCCGGACTCGCGTTCACCAACGCCATCCTCGGTGCAGCCCACGCGATGAGCCATCAGGTCGGCGGTCTGCTCGACCTGCCGCACGGGGTCATCAACGGCGTGCTGCTGCCGCACGTCATCCGGTTCAACGGTGCCGACGATCCCGAGCCGTTCGTCCAGGTCGCCGCGACCCTCGGTCTGGAGGAGGCGCGCGGTGCCGCGCCCGAGGCCGTCGATGCCGTCGCGTCGCGCATCGACGCCCTCGCCCGTCAGGTGGGCGTGCCGCGCGGACTGCGCCAACTCGGCGTGCGGGAGGAAGACCTGCCGCGACTCGCCGAGGGAGCACTGCGCGACGCGTGCATGTCGACGAATCCGCGCACCGCGACCCGCGACCAGATGATCGAGTTGTTCCGGACGGCGCTGTGAGTGCTCCCGACCTGTCGGCACTGACCGGACTCCGCTCCGGGAAGTCGACCTTCTATCCGCAGTACCGCGGCGCCGCCGAACGGCTCGAACGCGTCGTCCACGCACTCGAACTGATCTCCCGGGCATTGGTGCGCACGGTCGAGGGGCCCGAGACGCTTATCTGCGCCGTCGCCGAAGCCGCCCGCGCGCACCTGAGCGCGACGTGGGTGGCCTTCGCGCTCGCCGACGGTGTCCTGCCCGATGCCGGGCCGCGCAGGCTCGTGCTCGGTCCCGACGCCACCCCCTTCCTCGTCGACAACGTCGAGGGGCCGCCCCTTCCCGACGAGGTCGTGGCCCTGCTCGACGCCGTGCGCACCGGTGCCGTCGAACGACGCGAGCTGGTCGAGAAGCACCATGCGTTCGTGCCCATCGTCCTCGACGGGGGAGTCGCCGGCGCCATCGCCGCGTGGACGCCGGACCACCGCGTCCTCGACACGACCGACCGCGCCGTCCTGTCGATCCTGGCCAGCCAGACCGCGGTCGCGCTGCAGAACTCCGCGCTCTACCAGCGCGGGCAACTCCTGCTCGAACGCGCCGAACAGGCCTACCGCGAAGCGAACCGCTCCGCCGCCGATCTGCAGGCACGCAACGAGGAACTCGAAGCGACCCTGAAGAAACTCGCTCTCACGCAGCGGCAGCTGGGCGTCGCCCACCGGAACCAGGCGCTCGACGAGGAACGCCACCGCATCGCGCGCGAGCTCCACGACAGCGTCACGCAGGCCGTGCTCTCGGCGGGCATGCAGATCGAGGTGTGCCGCAGCGACATTCCCGACGCCGAACGCAGCGAACGACTCGACCTCGCCAAGGAACTCACCCGCGGTGCCGTCGAGCAGTTGCGATCCGCGATCTACGCGCTGAACCGGCCGTCCGATTCCGAACGGATGTCGTTGCCGGAGATGCTCGAACAGCTCAGCGTGGCCCACATGCCGGGCGAACTCGAGGTCAAGACGAGAATGGGTGGCACACCGGTCGAGTTGAGCGGCGAGGCCGAGCACGCCCTGCTCCGGATCGCCGGCGAAGCGTTGTTCAACGCGGCGGTGCACGCCAACGCGAGTCGCGTGGTGCTGCGGCTCAGTTATGGACGCGATGCGGTCCTGCTGTCGGTCGCTGACGACGGCGACGGCGACCCGGCGCGTCTGCGGGTGATGCTGCGACTCGCCGCCAACGACCTCGACGGGAGCCATCGCGGTCTCGCGAACATGCAGGCCCGCGCCCGCGAACTCGGTGGCACCCTCGAGGTGCGTCGTTCCCGGTTCGGTGGAGTGCGAATCGCGGCCCGTATCCCGTTGCAGGACAATGCTGTAGCTCAACAGGTGGGAGAACCGTCATGACCGTCACGCCGCCTCGGATGACCCCGCGGGCGCGGCCCGGCACGGTGCGCATCGCACTCGTCGACGACCACGCGATCCTCCGCCAGGGACTCCGCTCGATCCTCGATCGCGAACCGGATCTCGAAGTGGTGGGGGAGGCCTCGACGGACGTGGAGGCGCTCGCGCTCGTCGACCGCATGCGCCCCGACATCGTGCTGCTCGATCTCAAGCTCTCGGCCGGGTCGGACTTCGAGGGACTGGGATTGTGCGGGCGGCTGTCCTCGGCGCACCCGGGCATCGGTCTGCTCGTGCTCACCACCTTCCTCGACGAACAACTCGTCGTGCGGGCGGTGCACGCGGGCGCGCGTGGTTACGTCGTCAAGGACGTCGACACCACCGAACTGGTGCGCGCCATCCGGGCGGTCTCTCGCGGTGAGAGCGCCTTCGACTCGCGCAGCGCGGCGGCGGTCGTGCGTTCGCTCAACGGGCAGGGCACATCCGCCGAACAGTTGACCGGCCGGGAACTCGAGGTGCTGAAGCTTCTCGCCGCCGGCATGTCGAACGTGAAGATCGGTGAGCAGCTTTTCATCTCGGCCACCACCGTGAAGTTTCACGTCAGCAACATCATGCGCAAGCTCGGGGTGAGCCGCCGGGCCGAGGCGGTCTACGCCGCCAGCAAGCAGGGGCTGATCTGACCGCCTGGCCCCTTCCGCGGCTCAGCTCTGCGCGGTGAGCTTGCTGCTGTAGGCCGCACCCCAGTCGTCGAGCCACGCGGCGACGGCCAACGGTTTCGCGTTCGGTGTCCGCGACGAGCGTGGCCGCGTCCGCAAATACGGCGACGGGGGACTGGCGGGTACGGACCCGACGTCCACACCGCGTCAGCGTCCGGTCGGAGCAGGCGAGTGCAATGGCACGAGTACCGACAGTGCGCCGGTATACAGGATCAGGCGCAGTAGCGGTCCGCCTCGGAGAAGCTGCCGGGTGATCTCCCGGACCCGTCGGCCCTCGTCCTCACCCGGCGGCGCGGCGAGCACGATCGCGGGACCGGAACCGGGCCGGGTCGCGGTGACGAGCAGACACTCCTCGACGGTGGTCAGTACCGGAATGTCGTTCGCGCCCTCGGTCTTTCCAATCGCCACGGCGTCGTAGTCGGAGTCGTCCGCATCGTCGTGGAAGACGAGCAGCCGCACGTCCGGTCGCTCGGGGAGCGGCCGACAGTCCGTCACCACTCCGCACGACATGTCCCGCGATGCGCCGGGGTGGGGAAGGACGACGCGACGAGTCGTCCAGCCGAAGTGGCTCTCGACGATGTGGTCCATCACGCCACCTCCTTCCGTACATACCGGGTATTCGTCGCCGGACGGGAAACGGATGGGCGGGCAGGCGGATGGCCCGGGTGGATCACCCGATGACGAGCCACCCACCGTGGTGTTCGAACACCTCGAAGGGACGCCCCGTACTGCGGCCCAGTTCCTCGAGTGCGGGCAGGTCGAAGGTGCGCACGTGTCCGTGGCAGGCCGTCGCCTCGTCCTCGAACGGCACCGCGACCACCACCCGCTGCCGGGCGATCCGCAGCGCCTCGGCGAGGATCGTGGCACCGAGGGCGTCGTCGACGTGCTCGAGCAGGTGGATCGCGGTGACTGTGTCGGCGCTGCCGTCGGGCACCGGGACGTTCGCCGCGTCGCACACGAGCGTGTCGACGTGCAGCCCGAGCCGCGGTGCGACCGCATCGAGCAGGCGCATCGTGCCGGGCAGGATGTCGGTGGCGGTGACGGTGGTGCCGGCGGCGGCGAGCCGCAGCGGCAGGAAGCCGAAACACGACCCCAGGTCGAGCACGCTCCCACGCACGAGTTCGGCGGCCCGATTATGGATGGGCGCGAAATCGGCTGTACCGTCGAGCAGTTCGCCGAGCGAGTTGCGGTAGTAGGTGACCCACGAGTCGAGGGCGCCGGGCACCGTGGAGCGGACGAGTCCCACCATCGTCAGCTCGAACTCGTCCTGACCGAACTCGATGTCCTGGATCGAGGCGGTGACCTCGGCGACGAGTCGCTCGCTGATCTGCTCGGCCGTGAGGGAATGCGTGACGTGGAGTCGGTCGTCCTCGCGCCGGACGTTCAGCGGCCCGGCGGGTACGCGTTCGACCGTCACGTGATCGTGTGTCCACCGGCCCGGGCTGCAGGGAGCGAGCGAATCGAGCAGGGTCATTGTTTCGCAACCTTTTTCGGAGGTGTGGAAGGGGGCGGTGTGGAAGGGGAGTGCGGGTCACTGTAGTCGAGTCCGGCCGTCAGTGTCCCCATCCCGGTGGCCAGTAAGTCGTGCAGATCCGATCCGGGTTCGTCGAGCCACGCCTCGTAGGCGGAGATCGCGACACCGAGCAGCAGATAGCCGACGGTGCGGGGGATGTGGTCGTCGGGATCGGCCCCGATGCGACGGGCGACGAACTCGGCGACGACACGTCTCCAGCCCTGGTACATCACCGACGAATAGCCCTGCAGCGCGGGCGTGTGCAGGATGAGACCCATCCGCGCGCGGTGTCGTTCGGCCTCACTGTCGGGGAAGGTGTTGAAGTCGTGCAGGGCGGTGGTCAGCGCTTCCGAGAGCGGAACGTCCTCGGGGATCGTTTCGAGGCTCGCGCGCATGCCGGCGAGGTGTTCGTCGAAGTTTCCCCAGGCCACCTCGTTCTTCGACGGGAAGTAGCGGAAGAAGGTGCGTCGCGCGATGTCGGCCGCCTCGGCGATGTCGTCGATGCTCGTCTCGTCGAAGCCCGCCTCCATGAACAGCTCGATGCCGATTGCGGCGAGTTCCTCCTTCGAGGTGGACGGGCGGCGACCTATCCGAGCGGACGGTTTCCCGCGACTACGCGTCATTCTTCCTCCCGAAGGCGTGACATTCTGCACTCGATGCCATTACGGTGGTGAACCGTCTCACAGCGCAAGTCCCACTGTGACGACCGGCTCCGATCCAGGAGAAGAAACCGAGGAGGAAACATGTCCGATCGTGACAACGCCGTGATCGAATCCGATCTGATCGAGGAGTCCCTCGTCGAAGAGGTCTCCATCGACGGCATGTGCGGCGTGTACTGACATGACCGCGCCCGGAGCCACCGACGTGTCCCCCCTGGCAATGGACACCGAGACAGCAACGGACACCGAGATGTTCGATCCGGGTGCCGGCTGGCGGCTCCACCCGCAGGTAGCGCTTCGCCCCGAGCCGTTCGGGGCGTTGCTCTACCACTTCGGCACCCGCAAGTTGTCGTTCCTGAAGAACACCGTCATCGTCGACGTCGTCCGATCCCTCGGCGACCACGGGTCGGTGCGAGACGCGTTGCGAGCGCACGGGATCGACGAGAACGCAGAGCGGCCCTACGTGCGTGCCCTGGGCACCCTGGCCGATTCGCACATGATCGTTCCTGTCTGACGTCTGTAAGGACCAGCCCATGACCTCGCTGCTCGAACCGCCCACAACCTCCGCCCCACCGAAGGTCGGTCGCCTCGTCGACCAGTTCGAGAAGGGCCTCGACGCCCCGATCTGCCTGACCTGGGAGCTCACCTACGCCTGCAACCTCTCATGTGTGCACTGCCTGTCCTCGTCGGGCAAGCGCGACCCGCGTGAACTGTCGACCGAACAGTGCAAGGCGATCATCGACGAACTGCAGCGCATGCAGGTCTTCTACGTCAACATCGGCGGTGGCGAACCCACCGTGCGATCCGATTTCTGGGAACTCGTCGACTACGCCACCGAACACCAGGTGGGCGTGAAGTTCTCGACCAACGGTGTGCGCATCGACAAGAAGGTCGCCGCCCGGCTGGCCGCCTCCGACTATGTCGACGTGCAGATCTCCCTCGACGGCGCCACCGCCGAGGTCAACGACGCCGTGCGCGGGCCGGGTTCGTTCGCGATGGCCGTGCGTGCCCTGGAGAACCTGTCCGAGGCGGGCTTCCGCGACGCGAAGATCTCCGTCGTCGTCACCCGCCAGAATGTCGACCAGCTCGACGAATTCAAGGCTCTCGCCGACCGTTACGGCGCGACCCTGCGCATCACGCGACTGCGCCCGTCCGGCCGCGCCGTGGACGTGTGGGACGACCTGCATCCCACCCACGAGCAGCAGCGGCAGCTCTACGACTGGCTCGTCGCCCACGGCGAGGGCGTGCTCACCGGCGACTCGTTCTTCCACCTGTCCGCCTTCGGCGGCGAGGGCGGCGGCTCGCTGCCCGGACTGAACCTGTGCGGTGCGGGACGCGTGGTGTGCCTGATCGACCCGGTCGGCGACGTCTACGCGTGCCCGTTCGCGATCCACGAGAACTTCCACGCCGGAAACATCCTCACCGACGGTGGTTTCGCGTCGGTGTGGAAGAACTCCGAGCTGTTCCGCGAACTGCGCGAACCGCAGTCCGCCGGTGCGTGCGGCTCGTGCAACTTCTTCGACGCGTGCCGCGGCGGCTGTATGGCCGCGAAGTTCTTCACCGGCCTGCCGATGGACGGACCCGATCCCGAGTGCGTGCAGGGCTACGGGCAGTCCGCGCTCGAAGCCGAGCGCACCGTGCCGCAGTCGAGCGTCGACCACTCGCGCACCGGCAAGCGCGCCGAACGGCGCACCCCGGCCGCACCGGTACCGCTGACCCTGCTCACCAAGCCCCCCGCCAAGTTCTGCGACGAGAATCCGCTCGCAGGGCTCTAGACCTTCCGAGGAGACGACCGACGATGGCCAAGCCTTCCTGGTTGAAGAATCCGTGGGCCCAGGACCCATGGTTCGAGACCGTCGCAATCGCACAGCAGCGCGCCCGTAAACGCCTGCCCAAGTCCGTCTACGGCGCACTCGTCGCCGGATCCGAGGCCGGCATCACGGCCGACGACAACACCACCGCCTTCCGCGAACTCGGGTTCGCCCCGCACGTCGCGGGACTGTCGGACAAGCGGGAGATGTCTACGACCATCATGGGACAGGATGTGTCCCTGCCTGTGATGATCTCGCCGACCGGTGTGCAGGCCGTGCACCCGGACGGTGAGGTCGCCGTGGCCCGCGCGGCCGCCGCCCGCGGCACCGCGATGGGTCTGTCGTCGTTCGCGAGCAAGTCCATCGAGGAAGTCGCGGCGGTCAACGACAAGACCTTCTTCCAGATGTACTGGGTCGGCAGCCGCGACACGCTGATCCAACGCATGGAACGTGCCCGCGCTGCGGGCGCGAAGGGTCTGATCATGACCCTGGACTGGTCGTTCTCCAACGGTCGAGACTGGGGCAGCCCCGCCATCCCGGAGCGGATGAACCTCGAGGCGATGGTCAAGTTCGCCCCCGAGGGCATCACCCGGCCCAAGTGGCTCCTCGAATGGGCGAAGACCGGTGCCGTGCCGGATCTGACCACCCCCAACCTCACACCGCCGGACGGCCAGGCCCCGACCTTCTTCGGCGCCTACGGCGAGTGGATGACCACGCCCCTGCCCACCTGGGAGGACGTCGCGTGGCTGCGTGAGCAGTGGGGCGATGCACCGTTCATGCTCAAGGGCGTCATGCGCGTCGACGACGCCAAGCGCGCCGTCGACGCCGGGGTCACCGCCATCTCGGTATCCAACCACGGTGGCAACAACCTCGACGGCACCCCGGCGCCGATCCGGGCCCTGCCGGCGATCGCCGAAGCGGTGGGCAAGGACGTCGAGGTGCTGCTCGACGGCGGTATCCGCCGCGGCAGCGACGTCGTCAAGGCGATCGCGCTCGGCGCCAGGGCCGTGCTCATCGGCCGCGCGTACCTGTGGGGTCTGGCCGCGAACGGTCAGGCAGGCGTGGAGAACGTCCTCGACATCCTTTCCGGCGGAATCGGTTCCGCCCTCATGGGTCTGGGCAAGAACTCGATCCACGAGCTCACCCCCGACGACGTCTTCGTGCCGGACGGCTTCCGCCGCGACCTCGGCATCTGACCGAACCGACGACATGAGCCCCGCGCTCACCGAACCGATCACCCTCGCCGGACGCACCGCTCCGTCGAGGGTGATCTTCGGTCCGCACGTCACCAATCTCGGTGACGGCCGGTCGTTCTCGGACCGTCACGTCGCATACTACGCGCGACGTGCGCAGGGTGGGTGCGGGATCGTCGTCACGGAGACGGCGTCGGTGCACCCGTCCGACCACCCTTACGAACGCGCGCCGCTGGCCGAGTACTGCGGGGACGGCTACCGGCGGATCGTCGAGGCCTGCCGTCCGCATGGCACACTCGTGCTCGCCGGCCTCGGTCATCGCGGCCTGCAGGGTTCGAGCGCGTGGACCCGGGCACCGCTGTGGGCACCCTCGCGCGTGCCGGATCCGGTGACACGCGAACTGCCTGCCGAAGCGACCGAGCGTGAAATCGCCGAGCTCGTCGAGTCCTTCGCCCGTGCTGCCGTCGTCGCCGCGGAAGCGGGTCTCGACGGAGTGGAACTCGACGCCGGACCGACCTCGCTGCTGCGGCAGTTCCTCTCCGGGCTGACCAACCGTCGCGACGACGCATACGGCACCGAACGCCTGCGGCTGTTGCGTGAGGCGATCGCCGCCGTTCGCGCGCGAATCGGCCCGGATCACATTGTTGCACTGAGACTCTCGTGCAACGAGAACGCGCCGTGGGCGGGCATCACACCCGACATCGCCGCCGGATACGTCCGCGCGATCGCATCATCGGTCGACCTGCTCACCGTGGTGCGCGGTGGATTGTTCTCACCCGAGTCGTATCGGCCCGACGCGCATGTCCCCGCCGGATTCAACGACGACCTGTGCCGCCGCATCCGGGACGAGATCTCCGGATCGGTCCCGATCGCTCTGCAGGGCAGCATCGTCGACGCCGGCCACGCGCAGCGGGCCCTCTCCGACGGTGCGTGTGACCTGGTCGAGATGACCCGCGCGCAGATCGCCGACCCCGACCTCGTCGTCGCCGTCCGTCGCGGTCGTCGGCCGCGTCCCTGCGTGCGCTGCAACCAGGCGTGCCTCGTCGACGACTTCCACAACCCGATCGTGGGGTGCATCGCGAACCCGGAGGCCGGCGACGAGACACGGAACTCTCCCGGACCAGTGGACTCCGCACGCGACGTACTCGTGGTGGGTGCCGGACCCGCCGGTCTGGAAGCAGCGCGCGTGGCAGCGACGCGCGGTCACCGTGTCGTCCTGGTCGAGGCGGACGAACGGGTCGGTGGGACGATCGCCGCCGTCTCGCGCGGTGGCCGGCCCGACTTCGCTGCGCTCGTCGACTGGCTCGAACAGCAGTGCCTGGAGTCCGGCGTCGACATCCGTATCGGCACGGAAGTGAGCGCTGCCGACATCGAGAGTGCGCTCGCCGCGGGTACGGAGGTCGTGCAGGCCACCGGCGGGCTTCCACGTCCACCCTCCTTTCCGGTGACCGAACCCGAGCGGTACGCGACCGCCGCGGAGGTGCTGTCGGGGATTCGGCTGCCTGCGTCCCGGATGGTCGTGTGGGATCCGACGGGTGGTCCGGTGGCGAGTGCCGTCGTCGACCGTCTCGTGGAGCGCGGCGCGGAGGTCCACTATGCGACGGGTGACCCGGTCGCCGGATCACGACTTGCGCCGACGGGGGACCTCGTCGCCTTCGACGTCCGCATGCAGCGGGCGGGCGTGGCGAGACATCTCGGGTGCCGGGTCGGTTCGGTCGATGCCGACGGCGTCGTGCTCGTCGACCGGGTGTCCGGGGAATCCAGGCCGGTGGCGGACGCTGTCCTGGTCGACTGCGCACCCTCGTTACCGGCGGAAGTGTCCGAGTGGCCGGGATCGCGGTCGATCGGCGACCAGGTGGCCCCGAGGACCGTGCGCGAGGCCGTCCGAGAGGGATACCGGGTGGCCACGGCGCTGTAACGTGGGGCACACTGAAACGCGTTCTAATTTGGGTCTACGGAAGGGCTGACATGGGAGATTTCGACGGCAAGGTCGTCTTCATCACCGGGATCGCGCGCGGGCAGGGCCGCAACCACGCCATCCGGTTCGCGCGTGAGGGCGCGTCCGTCATCGGCGTCGACATCGCGGCCCCGGTATCGGAGTACGTGACCTACGAGCAGGCCACCGAGGACGACTTCCACGAGACGGTCCGCCTCGTGGAGGAGGCCGGCGGGAAGATCCTCGCCCGTGTCGCGGACGTGCGCGACAGTGCCGCACTGAAGGCCGTCGTCGACGAGGGCGTCGCCCAGTTCGGGCGACTCGACGTGGTGGTCGCCAATGCCGGCATCTGCAGCTGGAACCGCTTCTGGGAAATGCCCGACGACCAGTTCGAAGAGCTGATCGACATCAACCTCACCGGTGTCTTCAAGACCCTCAAGGCCGCTGCCCCCGCGATGATCGAGGCCGGTAACGGCGGATCGATCATCGTCGTCAGCTCGGTGGCGGGCCTCAAGGCGATGCCAGGCCAGATCAACTACGCGGCAGCGAAATTCGGCCTCGTCGGTATCACGCAGGCAGCGGCGAAGGAACTCGGCCCGTACCGTATCCGGGTCAACTCCATCCACCCCTACGGCGTGAACACCCCGATGGGCACCGACGTCAGCGTCCTGAAGCTGTTCGAGAAGAACCCGTCGTGGGGACCGAACTTCGTCCCCATCCTCACCGAGAAGCCTGCGGCCGACCCCGACGACATCTCGGAGACCGTGTTGTTCCTCGCGAGCGATCGGGCCTCCACGATCACCGGCAGCCAGATGGCCATCGACCAGGGCAACTCGAAGGTCTGACGGTGACGCGCACGGCGACCGGCACCGTTCCGCACGCGTCGTTGCGGATCGGTCCGGTCAGCCTGCGCAACCGCATCGTCTTCCCGGCGCACTTGACCAACTTCTCGGTCGACGGCACCGTCACCGACCGTCACATCGCGTACTACGACGCCAGAGCACGCGGCGGCGCGTCGATGATCGTCACCGAGGAGCACACCGTGCACCCCTCGGACCGGCCCTACGAGAAACTGATCCGGGGCTGGGACCCGGACATCGTCACCGGTTACCGCCGCCTCACCGACGCCGTCCACCGACACGGCACGCGGATCCTTGCGCAGCTCAACCACAACGGCGCGCAGGGCACCTCGATGTACACGGGGCAACCGCTGTGGGCGCCGAGCCCCGAACCCGACCCGCTCTTCCGCGAGGTCCCACGCGTGATGACGGAATCCGACATCGCCGAACTCGCCGCGGGCTACGCCGACGTCGCCCGCCGCTGTGCCGAGGGCGGCTTCGACGGTGTCGAGATCCAGTGCTCCCAGGCATCCGTCCTGCGCGCTTTTCTCGCATCCGCGACGAACCGTCGCACGGACCGCTACGGCGGGGATCTCGCCGGGCGGGCCCGTCTGCTGCTCGAGGTCGTGTCCGCGGTACGGGCGGCCGTCGGGCGCGACCGTGTCGTGGGCGTGCGACTGACGGGTCACGACGGCACCGATGGCGGTGTCGGTATCGACGACGCCGTGCAGGTCGCGCGGATGCTCGAGGCGAGCGGCGACGTCGACTACCTCAACACGTCCGTGGGCGTCGCGACCGAGACGTTGCATCTGGTCGAAGCGCCGATGTCCACCCCGCACGGTTATTCCCTGTTCGTCCCCGACGCGATCCGGGCGGCGGTGTCGCTGCCGGTCGTCGGGGTCGGGCGCTTCACCCGACCCGAACAGATCGGTGCCGCGCTCGCCGACGGAGTATGCGATCTGGTCGGCGCCGTGCGCGCGCAGATCGCCGACCCGGAGTTCGCGAACAAGACCCTCTCCGGACGCGACGACGAGATTCGGCCGTGCATCGGCTGCAATCAGGAATGCATCGGACGGGTCGGGCTCAACCGTCCCATCGCGTGCGCGGTCAATCCCCAGGCCGGGTACGAATCCGACGCTCCTGCCGCGCCCGCCGTACCGCACCGGGTCGTCATCGTCGGCGGCGGAC
Source organism: Rhodococcus sp. 852002-51564_SCH6189132-a (assembly GCF_001665495.1). Lineage (NCBI taxonomy): Bacteria > Bacillati > Actinomycetota > Actinomycetes > Mycobacteriales > Nocardiaceae > Rhodococcus > Rhodococcus sp. 852002-51564_SCH6189132-a. The sequence continues at coordinate 11,358 of NZ_LZMJ01000034.1, read as the reverse complement.
CCGCGGGCCTGCAGGCGGCGGTAACGGCTGCCGGAGAAGGACATTCGGTCACCTTGCTCGAACGGAACCGGTGCACCGGCGGCCAGATCCGTGAGGCGGCTGCAGCCCCGCACCGTGCCGAACTGCTCGGTGCGGTGACCCACCTCGACGCCGAGTGCCGCCGCAGGGGAGTGGAGGTGCGTACCGGTGTGACCGCCGATGCCGCGACGCTGCACGCGCTCGCGCCCGACGTCGTGGTCGTCGCGACGGGTGCGCGCCCACACCGGCCCGCCTGGGCGGGTTCGTCGGCGCGGGTGAGCGACGTGCGCGACGTGCTCACCGGTCGCACCGCACCCTCCGGCCGCGTCCTCGTCGTCGACGATCTCGGTTTCCACCAGGCGACCTCGGTCGCCGAACTACTGGCCGACCGGGGGAGTGCGGTGACGGTGTGCACGCCGGGAATGCTCGTGGGCCAGGACCTCGGCCTGACGCTCGAGCTCGACGGCTGGTTGCGCCGCGCCCACGACAAGCGGATCGAGCGACTCACCGGCGTCGCCGTCGGCGGTGTCGTGGACCTGCCGGACGGCGCCGAGGTCACCCTGATCCACCACGCGACCGGCGAACCGGCGACGCTCGCGGTGGACGCGGTCGTCGTCGCCACCCATCAGGATCCCGTCGACGAGCTGTGGCAGGAGCTTTCGGCATCCGGCACGAGAGTGATCCGTGTGGGCGACGCGGTGACGCCACGCCGCCTGCACGCCGCGATCGTCGAGGGGGATCGGGCCGCCAGGGACCTGGCTCTTACGTCTTCAGCCCGCGGCGCATGACGATGCGCGGCCAACGGTCGAGGCCGTGCTTCCGTTCCTCCACGCGGATCCGGGTGAGACCAGGGGAGAGGGCATCGTCCGCGACCGTGCGGAAGCCGAGACGCGCGTAGTACGGGCCGTTCCACGGCACGTCGCGGTAGGTGGTCAGCGTCAGCGATCCGAACCCGGCGTCCCGCGCCCACCCCGCGACGTGGTCGATCAGCTCGCGGCCGATCCCGCGACGCGCGTGATCGGGATGCACCGACACCTGCTCGATGTGAACGCCGTCGTCGACGATGTCGGCCACGAGATACGCGACCGCTCGTCCGTGCTCGTCGAACCACGCCCAGCAGCGACCCGCGTCCCGGTGGGCGCGCAACTCCTCGACGGACGGAGGATCGTCGTCGGCGACGAACTCCATCCCGATCTCGGCGAAGGGCTTACCCGCAGCGCGTTCGATCTCCTGCAGCACCGGCAGGTCGTCGTCGGTCGCCAGACGGATCGGGGGCAGTTCCTTGCAGTAGTACATCGCCGTCGGTGATTCCGCGTAGAGCCCGAAGCGCTCCGTCATCGGTACGTACCCGGCCTTCGCGTACAACGCGATCGCCTCGGGTTGCTCGCTGCCCGTCTCGAGAATCATGCGACGGCGACCGGCATCGGTCGCCGTCCGCTCCAGCGCACCCAGCACCCGTTCCGCCACACCGCGGCGCCGCATGCTCGCCCGCACGTACATCCGCTTGATCTCGGCATCATCGTCGCGCACCCCTCGATGAGCATGCTCCGGTGTACGCCAGCCGCCGATCCCGGCCGGAGCCCCGTCGGCCACCGCCAGGAGGAACACCCCGCGCGGAGGGTCGAATTCGTGCGGCGCCAGTTCGGTGTCGTCGGGTCCGCCGTACCTCCGCACGTATTCGAGTTGGACCTCGCCGATGAGGTCCTGCACGTCCGGATCGTCCAGCGGACGAGGTTCGATCAGCACCGGGAAAGCGTACCGACCGGATCTCGGCGTCCGGGCGGACCCACCGAGACCTCCGGGTTTCGTGCACGCCCGCGAAACCCTTAGCATCGGAGCGGTGATGCGGGAGCTCGCCGACGCCTGTTGGACGGACATCGAACCCGACCGGGTGACGGTGGCCGTCCCGATCGGTGCGTTCGAACAACACGGCCCACACCTTCCCCTCGACACCGACACCCGGATCGCGACTGCTGTCGCCGCCGAGCTGCCCGAGGTGGTCCTCGCGCCACCCCTGCCCTACGGAGCCAGCGGGGAACACGAAGGTTTCGCCGGCACCGTCTCGATCGGAGCCGAGGTGACGAAGGCGCTGATCGTCGAATACGGCAGGTCGGTGTGCCGATGGGCGAAGCGGGTCGTCTTCGTCAACGGGCACGGCGGCAACGCCTATCCGCTGATCGAGGCGGTGAGCCTCCTGCGATACGAAGGCCGCGACGCTGCCTGGCTTCCGTGCGCGGTGCCCGGATCCGATGCCCACGCCGGTGTCACCGAGACGAGTCTGCTGCTGCACCTGGCGCCCGGGGCGGTCGACATGACGCGGGCCGCGGTCGGCGCAACGGAACCGATCGGAGCACTGATGCCACGACTGCGCGAAGCCGGTATCGTCTCGGTGTCCGCGAACGGAGTGCTGGGAGACCCCACCGAGGCCACCGCAGAACTCGGCGCGCGCCTGTTCGCGAGTCTGGTCGAGCGGGCGAGTGCACAGGTCGCCCGGTGGCAGCCGGGAACGGAAGGAAGGCTTCGGTGAGTCGGGCGATCACTCCACAGGCGACGTCCCCGGAGGCGGCGCAGCCCTCGGCGACCCGGCTCCCCGACGGTTTCGGTGTGCGCATCGACGCGCGGGTGCGCAGCTTCGCCGGAGGACGCGTCCTCGTCGGAGGATCGCCCACGCGCATGCTCACACTTGCCCCCGCCGCCGTAGCGATGATCGACGAGGACTTCGTCGAGGTGGTGGACGCGCAGAGCGCCGCGGTCGCGCGACGCCTGCTCGACTCGGGCATCGGAAACCCCCGGCCGACGAAGCTGCCGCCGAGTTCCGCCGTCACCGTCGTCGTCCCGGTCAAGGACAATCCGTCCGGCCTCGCCCGTCTGCTCGCCGCTGTCGAAGGGCACGAGGTCGTGGTCGTCGACGACGGTTCCGAGAAACCGGTCGAGGCGCCGGAACGTGGTCGCGTCCGGGTGATCCGGCACGAGACCGCACGCGGGCCGGCGGCGGCCCGCAACACCGGATTGCAGCAGGTGGCAACGGAATTCGTCGCCTTCCTCGATTCCGATGTGGTGCCGCAGCTGGGCTGGCTCGAACGATCACTGGGGCACTTCACCGATCCTGCGGTCGCACTCGTCGCGCCGCGCATCGTGGCCCTCGAACCCGACAGCAGCGCGCTCGCGAAGTACGAGCACGCACGCTCGTCGCTCGACCTCGGCAGCCGGGAATCCGCTGTGGTCGCGGGTGGTCCCGTCTCGTACGTGCCGAGCGCGGCGCTGCTCGTCCGTCGCGACGCGCTCGTCGCCTGCGGTGGTTTCGACGAGACGATGCACGTGGCCGAGGACGTCGATCTGTGCCGGCGACTGCAGACCTCGGGGTGGCGGTTGCGGTACGAGCCCATCTCGCGGGTCGCGCACGACCATCGCACCCGCTTCCGGACGTGGTTGACGCGCAAGGCATTCTACGGAACCGGTGCGGCTCCGCTCGCCGAGCGGCATCCGGGTTCCGTCCCACCGATGGTGATGTCGATCTGGACGCTCCTCGCGTGCGTCGCGATCGCGACCTTCACCCGCGTCGGGGTGATCGCAGCGGTGCTGACCCAGGTGGTCACCTTCGTGCGGTTGCGGCGGATGTTCTCCGGACTCGACCGGCCCGACCGCATCGCCGCGCTGCTCACCGCCCAGGGATTCGCCGGTGGTCTGTGGCAGGTGGCGTCGGCGGTGTGCCGGCACTACTGGCCGGTCACGGTCGTCGCAGCGGTGTTCTCCCGCAAGGTTCGGCGGGCGGTTCTGGCTTGTGCTGTGGCCGAAGGCATCTGGGACTGGAAGACGCACCGCGAGAGCGGCGGGCTCGATCCCGTCCGGTACCTGCTCTACAAGCGCCTCGACGACCTCGCCTACGGCGCGGGGCTGTGGAAGGGTGCGCTCGACGCCCGCACGGCGGCCGCGCTCGTACCCGACATCCGGAAGTGACATGATCCCGGCGCACGCCGATGTGGTGATCGTCGGCGGGGGAAGTTGTGGCTGCGTTCTCGCCGCCGGGCTCAGCGACGATCCGGACCGCACCGTGCTGCTGCTCGAGGAGGGCACGGCGTTCGGGTCGGCGTCCGCTGTTCCGCGCGAGATCCGTGACGCTGCCGTCCTTCCGGTTGGTCCGGAGAGCCCGTGGACGGCGGACTTTCCCGGACGGTTGACCTCGGACGTCCAGGCGACCGTGACGCGGGGCCGGGTGCTCGGCGGCTCCGGCGCGGTCAACGGCGCGTACTTCGTGCGTGCGCGGCCGGACGACTTCGCGTCGTGGCCCGCCTCGTGGTCGTACGAGGAGGTGCTGCCGTCCTTCCGGGCCGTCGAGACCGACACGGATATCCCCGGCGACCTGCACGGAAGTTCCGGCCCGATACCGGTCGCCAGGGTGCCGCGCGAACGGATGCATCCGCTCTCGCGTGCCTTCGTCGACGCCTCCGAAAGTGCGGGATTCGCACCGGTCGCCGACCTCAACGCTCCCGGACCCGACGGGGTGGGTGCGGTTCCGTCGAACATGCGCGACGGCACGAGAGTGGGTCCGTTCCTCGCGTACCTGGCACCCGTCCTGGACCGGCCGAATCTGACGGTCGCCGGCGGGGTGAGCGCGACCCGAGTCGTGATGGCGGGCGGTCGCGCGGTGGGTGTCGAGATCGCCGGACCCGACGGACCACGAACGATCTCGGCCGGATGCGTGATCGTCGCCGCAGGCGCAGTGAGGTCCCCGCAGCTGCTGATGCTCTCCGGGATCGGACCGGCCGACGAACTGGGCCGGCTCGGCATCGATCCGCTGCACGACCTTCCCGGGGTGGGCCGCGATTTCTCCGACCATCCGGAGTTCGCCGTCCCGTACCGATTCCGCCCGGGCCTCCCGTCGCACACGCTGCTGCTCGAGACGGTCCTGCACACCGAGAACCTCGAACTGCGCCCGTACACCGCGGCATTCGGTGCGGCGATCCCCGGCAGCGGTGTCGCCGATCCGGTGCTCGGCGTCGTCCTGACGCGCCCACGCAGTCGCGGACGCATCGTGCTCGACGAACGTGACCCGCGACGTCCACCTCTGCTCGACTATCGATACCTGACCGACCCGGCCGACCGGCAAGCTCTGGAGGAGGGTGTCCGGCTCGCCGCCGACCTCCTCGCCGCGACCACCGGCGTCGTCGAGGCCGGCAGCGTGGACGCGCGCGGCGGCAGGCTCGGAACGTCCCTGCACCTGTCGGGCACGTGCCGGATGGGCGACGACGAGAACGCCGTGGTCGACGAGTGGTGCCGCGTGCGCGGGATCGAGGGGTTGAGCGTCGTCGACACCTCGGTGTTTCCGCAGGTCCCCAGCCGTGGGCCGCACGCCACCGCGGTGATGCTCGCCCACCGCGTCGCCGCGACCGCGAGGGATGCCCTGCCGCACACGGTGTGATCCCGACTACAGTGTCAGGGGAGGAGGCGCCGGTACATGACGGATCGTGGAATCGCGACGACCAACCCCTGGGTGGCACTCGACCCGGGAGCGGACGTGGCCGCGCACGCACGTGCGGTACTGCGCGCGCACGGCACGTTCGTCTCCGCCCGCGGCAAGGATCGGCTCGACGGGGTGCGCTCGGTGGTCCGCGACTCGTGGAGCCGGAGCCTGCAGCGCGGCATCGATCCCGACGTCGTCGAACAACCCGCACTGCTCTCCGGGCACGACCTCGAGGAGTACCGCGCCGGCCACCCCATGTCGCTGATCCGCCCGGTGGTGCGCAAGCTCCTCGTCGAGGACGCCGACGACAGTGGACTGCTCGTCGCCATCACCGACGGACAGGGACGGCTGCTGTGGGTCGAGGGCGATCATGCCGCGCGCGACCGCGCCCTGTCGATGAGTTTCGTCGAAGGGGCCGACTGGAGCGAGGACCGCGTCGGCACGAACGCTCCGGGAACGGCTCTCGCCGTGGATCATTCGGTGCAGATCTTCGGCGCCGAGCATTTCAACCGCACGGTGCACGAATGGAGTTGTTCGGCCGCTCCCGTGCACGACCCCACCAGCGGCCGGGTCCTCGGTGCCATCGACATCACCGGTGGGCACCGCGTCGCCGCGCCCGAGGTCCTGCAACTCGTCCGCGCGACGGTCGCGGCGGCGGAGGCCGAACTGCGGTTGCATGCCCTGAGCGGCCGCCCGTTGTTCCCGTCGGCGACGCCGCGCATCGAGACGATCGGCGCCGGGCGGCCCGCCCTGCACCGCGGAGGCGAACGCGTCGGCCTGTCCCGCCGGCACGCCGAGATCCTGCTGATCCTCGCCGATCACCCCGAAGGCCTGAGCTCCGACCGGCTCGCGATGCTGCTCGACGAGAACGAACTCGACTCGGTGACCATCCGCGCCGAGATGTCGCGCCTGCGCAAGGTGCTCGGGGCCGAACACCTCGGATCGCGGCCCTATCGGCTGCTCACCACGCTCGACACCGATGTCGCGGACGTGCGCCGCGCACTCGACCGCGGCGACGTGGCCTCGGCGGTCCGCCTCTGTACCGAGGAGATCCTGCCCGGATCGGTGGCGCCGGGCATCGAGGAGATCCGCGACGAACTCTGCTCGGGCGTGCGGGCGGCGCTGTTGCGCTGCGGCGAGGAGCATCTGCTCGCGCAATGGACCGCGTCCGTCCACGGCCGCGAGGACATCACCGCCTGGGCGGCCTACCGGGCATCGATCGATCCCCGGTCACCCCGCTTCGCGCAGGTCGACGCCACATTGACCCGATTGGACAGGCAGCTCGCAACGTAGTTGCAACCCTCGCGTTCGTAGTGTTTCGGATCACATACCGACCGCTCGACGCTGCAGGAGATGCACATGACCGTGTACGCCCGCCCCGGTTCGCCCGACGCCCACATGTCCTTCCGGTCCCGGTACGACAACTGGATCGGCGGCCAGTGGGTGCCCCCGGTGAAGGGGGAGTACTTCGAGAACGTCACCCCCGTCACCGGCGAGGTGTTCACCGAGGTCGCTCGCGGCACCGAGGAAGACATCGCACTCGCGCTCGACGCAGCCCACGCCGCCGCGCCGGCCTGGGGGAAGACCTCGCCCGCCGAACGCGCGGTGATCCTCAACAAGATCGCCGACCGCATCGAGGAGAACCTCGAGTCGATCGCCCTCGCCGAGTCGTGGGACAACGGCAAGCCCATCCGCGAGACCCTCAACGCCGACATCCCGCTCGCGATCGACCACTTCCGCTACTTCGCGGGAGCCATCCGCGCGCAGGAGGGTTCGATCTCCGAGATCAACTCCGAGACGGTCGCCTACCACTTCCACGAGCCGCTCGGCGTCGTCGGCCAGATCATCCCGTGGAACTTCCCGATCCTCATGGCCGTGTGGAAGCTCGCGCCGGCCCTGGCCGCCGGCAACGCGGTGGTCCTCAAGCCCGCCGAGCAGACACCGGCGTCGATCCTGCACCTGATCTCGATCATCGGCGACCTGCTGCCGCCCGGCGTGGTCAACATCGTCAACGGTTTCGGTGTGGAGGCGGGCAAGCCGCTCGCGTCGAGCCCGCGCATCCGCAAGATCGCGTTCACCGGTGAGACCACCACCGGCCGGCTGATCATGCAGTACGCCTCGCAGAACCTGATCCCGGTCACCCTCGAACTCGGTGGCAAGAGCCCGAACATCTTCTTCTCCGACGTGCTGTCGGCGAACGACGACTACCAGGACAAGGCGCTCGAAGGCTTCACGATGTTCGCCCTCAACCAGGGTGAGGTGTGCACGTGCCCGTCGCGTGCGCTGATCCAGCAGGACATCTTCGACGACTTCCTCTCGCTCGCCGCGGTCCGCACCAAGGCCGTCCGCCAGGGCGATCCGCTCGACACCGACACGATGATCGGCGCTCAGGCCTCGAACGACCAGCTCGAGAAGATCCTGTCGTACATCGAGATCGGCAAGAGCGAGGGTGCCAAGGTCATCACCGGTGGTGAGCGCGCCGATCTCGGCGGCGACCTCTCGGGCGGCTACTACGTGCAGCCGACGATCTTCCAGGGCAACAACAAGATGCGCATCTTCCAGGAGGAGATCTTCGGCCCGGTCGTGTCCGTGACGTCCTTCAGCGATTTCGACGATGCGATCTCGATCGCCAACGACACCCTCTACGGTCTCGGTGCCGGTGTGTGGTCCCGCGACGGTGGCGTCGCCTACCGTGCCGGTCGCGCCATCCAGGCCGGCCGGGTGTGGACGAACACCTACCACCAGTACCCCGCGCACGCGGCCTTCGGTGGTTACAAGCAGTCCGGCATCGGCCGCGAGAACCACCACATGATGCTCGACCACTACCAGCAGACGAAGAACCTCCTGGTGTCCTACGCCCCCAAGGCACAGGGCTTCTTCTGATCCGAACTTCGGCGCCTGTCACGTCCGCACGACGTGGCAGGCGCCGTTGCCATACGCTCGGAACACCGTGCACCCCAACGGAAAGGCAGGCCTGTGACCGTCCCGCGAATCGTGGCGACCGTCGATGCCGTCGCCCTGCTGCGCCGCCTCGCGCAGCGCAACGGACCGCTCATGATGCACCAGTCCGGCGGATGCTGCGACGGCTCCGCGCCGATGTGTTATCCCGACGGCGATTTCGTCGTCGGCGACTGCGACGTGCTCCTCGGAGTCCTCGACCTGCGCCTCGGGGCAGGGGAGACCCGCTCCGATCCGCCGGTCGGCGCGGACGCCGTGCCGGTGTGGATCTCCGGTTCGCAGTTCGAGGCGTGGAAGCACACCTGTCTCGTCCTCGACGTGGTGCCCGGGCGCGGCTCCGGGTTCAGTCTCGAGAGTCCGGAGGGGGTGCGGTTCCTCAGCAGGGGGCGCGCGTTCACTTCCGACGAAATGGCTCTCCTGGAAGCCCACCGGCCACTCACCGGGCGGGACCGGGAGGCCGGCGTGGAGCCCGCCGTGTCCGATGTGCCCACCGTGGTCGCCGAGGCCGCCGACGCGTGCCCGGTACCCGGCCTGTCCCCGTGATCCCATCTGCGTGATCCCATCGGGAGGAGGGTGACTCGCCTGCCGGTTGCCGGTGTGCGTCAGAATCGGGACGGAATCCGTCCGGATTCCGGACGACGACGTGGGCGCCCGGCGGGTGCGACGAGGAGTGGGCATGGCCTTCGCAGGCAACGTGGACGAACTGGCACTGCTGCAGACGGTGCGCCTGAAGAAGCAGGTCACTGCCGAGGTGATCGCCGCGCACCTCGGTGTGTCGGTGGCGGCCGGCCAGGCTGCGGTGGCCGCGCTCCTCGAACAGGGCAAGGCGTCGGAGAACGGCGGCGGCATCAGCCTCACCGACAAGGGCACCTCCGAGCTGAACGATCAGCTCGATGCCGAACGGGTCTCCATCGACGAGGATTCGATCTCGGAGCTCTACGACCAGTTCCTCCCGCTCGACGAGGAGCTGAACACGCTCCTCGAGAACGCGGACGCCGACGGATTCGTCGACGGCCTCATCGACCTCGACCGCCGGGCGCAGAGTCTGTTCGACGACGTGTCGGCGTTCGTGCCGCGCCTGTCGCGCTACCAGGACCTGTTCGCCGAGGCCCTGGAGAAGATCAAGGGCGGCTCGCTGGCGTGGGCCACGGCCGCCAACATCGACTCCTACGCCTCCGTGTGGGGCGAGATGCGCCAGGAGATCGCGGGCGCCGCCGGCCGCTGACAATTTCGTTCGTTCGGCGCACTATGTGATGCCGGTCACCTCTACCCCCCTTTCGGGGGTGGTGCGGGGGTGACCGGCATCACTACGTTTCGTTCATCCGCCGAGGCGATCACGCCCGCGGTTCGAACGGACAACGGAGGACTCACGTGACCAGTGTGTCGACCCCGGGGGCTGCCGAACCCCCCGTCGCCGGACCGGTGGGACGTTCGCGTCCCGATCCATCCACACCCCGCCACGCGGGCCCCTCGAAGGAAGGGCCCGGTATCCGGCGCGTCGCCGTCGCCAGCTGCATGGGCACGACGATCGAGTTCTACGACTTCTTCATCTACGGCACCGCCGCAGCGCTCGTCTTCCCGACGGTCTTCTTCCCCGCGCTCGGATCGACCGCAGGTACCGTCGCCTCCTTCGCGACCTTCGCCGTCGCCTTCATCGCCCGCCCCGTGGGCGCAATGCTGTTCGGGCACTTCGGCGATCGCATCGGACGCAAGAAGACGCTGATCTCCACGCTGCTGCTGATGGGTATCTCCACCCTGCTCATCGGCCTTCTGCCCGGCGCCGAGACCATCGGTGTCGCCGCCCCGATCATCCTCGTGCTGCTGCGATTCGCCCAGGGCTTCGCAGTGGGCGGTGAGTGGGCCGGTGCGACCCTGCTCACCGCCGAATACGCGCCACCAGGCCAACGCGGTCTGTACGCGATGTTCCCGCAGCTCGGTCCCGCCATCGCATTCGCCCTGTCGAGCGGAACCTTCCTGTTCACCGGTCTCGCCCTCGGCGACACCAACGACGCCTTCCTGAACTACGGCTGGCGGATCCCGTTCCTGCTCAGCATCGTTCTCGTCGGCATCGGCCTCTACATGCGCCTCGCCATCGAAGAGACTCCTGTCTTTCGTGCGGAGCAGGAAGCCCGCCGTAGTGCCCCGGCCGCCGAGATCGAGGCCCCGCGCCGGCTGCCCTTCCTCGACGCGTTGCGCTACCAGGCCAAGGAGATCTTCCTTGCCGGCGGCGCGCTGGCCATCATGTTCGCCTTCTTCTACATGGGCACGGCCTACCTGACCAGCTACGCGACGTCCGAGCTGGGATTCGACCGGCCGTTCGTCCTGGTGGTGGGCATCGCCTCGTCGCTCGTCTTCGGTCTCGCGATCGTGCTGTCCGCGCTGTATTCCGACCGCTTCGGGCGCAAGAAGGTCATCATGGTCTCGTGCGCCTTCTCCGTGGTCTGGGCACTGGTGTTGTTCCCGCTCCTCGACACCGGCTCACCGATTGCGTTCGTGCTCGGAATGATGATCACCCTCGCGATCTTCGGTATCGCCTACGGGCCGTGCGGAGCACTGCTGCCCGAGATGTTCGCGACCCGCTACCGCTACACCGGTGCCGGTCTGGGCTACAACTTCGCCGGTGTCCTCGGCGGCGCCATCCCGCCGATGATCGCCGCACCGCTCGCCGCCTCCTACGGCGGTATCGCGATCGGGATCATGCTGGCCGGAATCGGCCTCGTGAGCCTGGTCTGCACCGCGGCGCTAGTGGAGACCCGCGACCGGGCCCTCTGATCCACCGCCCCACCGATCCACCCCCGGTGGGGGGGGGGGGGGGGGGGGGGGGGGGGGCGGCGCCCCCCCCCCCCCCCCCCCCCCACCCCCGCGCGCGCCCGCCCGGCGGCGGCGGGCGCCCGGCCGGGGGGGGCGCGGCGCGCCGCCCC